>CAZWMF010000530.1:0-3124 GCA_964634535.1 uncultured Opitutaceae bacterium
TTGACGCCGAGGTGGCCTTCGATCCGCGTGACGGGACTCAGGTTGAGGGATTCCTTCATACTTGGGTCGCAGCGTCACCCTGGCGATATGCGTGACATTCCGCTTTCATATTTATCGCCAGGTTTTTGGGCGGCTTGAATAGGGAAAACCCTCGAATGGCGGCAGCGGTCACGAAATGCTGACAGAGTAACGCCGTTAATGCGGTCGAGTAGCGGTGCGCTGGGTCAACGCACGGCGCCGCCGGTCCGGGATCGGGGGGCGCCGACGATCGGTTCGCCGGCGACCCGGCCGCGGAGTGCCCCGGGGGTGGGCCGCCAGCGGTAAGGGCGCGGTCGCCGAGGGAGATCGCGTATCCTTTATTAGATACCCGTCTGCCGCCGGCGCGGCCGCCTTATGCAGGGGCGCCGGGCCCAGTTCATTCTCGCCTGCCGCGCCTTCCTGACTCGCAATTATGATTCCCCATGCAGCCATCCCAGGATGCTTCCGGCCGATTGTTGTTGAGTGGAAACGAAGCGGTGGCGCTGGCCGCGCGGCATAGCCGGGTGGCGCTCGGCACCGGCTATCCCGGCACGCCGTCCACGGAGATCCTGGAAGCGTTCGGCGAACTCGGCGGGAAGGCCCAATGGGCGCCCAACGAAAAGGTGGCGGCCGAAGTGGCGCTCGGGGCCGCCTTCGCCGGCGTGCGCGTGCTCTGCACGATGAAGCATGTCGGGCTCAACGTGGCGGCCGACGTCCTGTTCACGATGACTTATGCCGGAGTCGACGGAGGCTATGTGCTCGTCGTCGCCGACGATCCGGGCATGGCCTCCAGCCAGAACGAGCAGGACAGCCGGCGCTACGCCGAAGCCGCCGGCGCGCCGATGTTCGAGCCGGCGGATTCGCAGGATGCCTACGATTTGTTGCAGATCGCCTTCGAGTGCAGCGAACGCTGGCGCATTCCGGTGCTCTTTCGCATGACCACGCGGGTCTGCCACTCGAAGTCGCCGGTGCAGCCGCGGCCGCCGGCCGTCGACGGAGAAGCCCCCGGGGCGGCCCATTTCGTCCGCAATATTTCCACCCACGTGATGGTGCCCGGGCACGCTCGGCCCGCCCATCGCCGGCTCCGCGCCAAACTTGAGGAGATCGCGCGCTGGAACGAGGCCGCCGGTCCGAACCGCACCGAATGGCGCGACCGCCGGCTCGGAATAATCACGGCCGGCGTCAGCTACCATCACGTCCGCGAGGCCGCGCCCGAGGCCAGCATTTTCAAGTTGGGGATGTCCTATCCCTGGCCCCGCCAAGCCTTGGCGGAGTTCGCCGCGGCGGTGGAGCGCTGCGTCGTAATCGAGGAGAACGATCCCTGGCTGGCCGCCGCCTGCCGGGCCGCCCAGCTGCCGGTCGAAGCGAAGGACGACGCGGTGTTTCGTTTTGGCGAACTCGACGTCGATCGGGTGCGCCGGATCCTGGAACGCGACAGCCGTCCGGAGGAGCCGGCGCCGCGCGGGCGTCCGCCGGTGCTCTGCCCGGGGTGTCCGCATCGCTCGAGCTTCGAGGTCTTGAAGGAGCTCGATTGCATCGTCGCCGGCGACATCGGTTGCTACACCTTGGCCGCGTTGCCGCCGATCGCGGCGATGGACCTGATGATCGACATGGGGGCGGCGGTGGGCATGGGCCTCGGTCTGCGGCACGTCCTGCCGCCGGAGGAGGCCCGGCGCGTCGTGTCGGTGATCGGCGACAGCACCTTCGTGCACGGCGGTTTGCCGGGGTTGGTCGAAATGGCGTATAACCCGCCGCCGACCGGGCATGTGCTCGTCATCCTCGACAACGGCACCACGGCGATGACCGGACAGCAGGAGCACCCGGGCACGGGCCGCCGCCTGGACGGGGCGCCGACCCACCAGGCCGATTTCGAGGCCCTGGCGCGGGCGGCCGGGGTTGATCGGGTGTTTACGCTCAATCCGGTCCGGGAGCGCGGGAAGTTCAAGGCCTGTCTGACCGAGTCGCTCGGTTGCGACCGCCTGACCGTGATCATCGCGCGCAGCCCCTGCATCCTCGCGGCCGCGCGGATTGCCGCCTGGGAGAAGGAGCGCAAAGCCGCGGCCGCCTGCCCGGCCGCCGTCCCGGCGACCGCGTGAGCCTCCGGCGGGCCCGCCTTTCGATGAACGAACTTCCCCCGACCAACACCAACGTCCGCTTCGCGGGACTGGGCGGCACCGGCGTCATCCGCGCCTCGGATATCTTCGCCGACGTGGCGTTTCGCACCGGCCAGATGGTCAAGAAGGCCGAGGTTCACGGCATGAGCCAGCGCGGCGGCTCCGTGCAGTCGGACGTGCGCTATGGCCACGAAGTGCACAGCCCGATGATTCCCGCCGGCTGTTGCGATTTCGTCGTGGTGTTGGACCCGACCCAGGTGGATCTCGTGCGCGGCGGCTTGCGCCCCGGCGGGATCCTGCTGACCCCCGCCGACATTCCGGCGGACCGGCTGCCCTCGGCCAAGTCCCTCAATGTCGCGCTCCTCGGCCGGCTCAGCCGGCACCTCGACTTTCCCGAGGCGACTTGGCTCGAGAGTCTGCAGGCCCGCTTTCCCGCCAAACTGCACGCCGCCAATGCCGCGGCTTTCGCGCTGGGCCGCCACCCATGATCTCGCGCCTGTGGAATGACCTCGACGGCACTTTCCTTCCGGAAAGCGCCCTCGATTTCATGCCGGCTGAGCGCCTGCGCGAACTGCAGCTCCAGCGCCTGAAGTCGGTGGTCGCCTTCGCCTACGCCCGCGTGGCGCTTTTCCGCGACCGCATGGATGCCGCGGGGATGGTTCCAGCCGACCTGCGCAGCCTGGACGACGTGCGCCGGCTGCCCTTCTCGATGAAGGCGGACCTGCGCGATACCTACCCGTACGGCCTGTTCGCCGTGCCCATGACCGAGGTCGTGCGCCTTCACGCCTCGAGCGGCACGACCGGCAAGCCGATCGTCGTCGGCTACACCGCGCAGGACATGGAAGTCTGGCAGCAGGTGATCATGCGCTCGCTCCTCGCCACCGGCCACACCCGCGGCGACATCGTGCAGAACATGTACGGCTATGGCCTGTTCACCGGCGGCCTCGGCCTCGACGCCGGCCTCGAGGCCCTCGGGGCCACGGTGATCCCGG
>CAZWMF010000531.1:0-3123 GCA_964634535.1 uncultured Opitutaceae bacterium
CACGCTCGAGGTGGGCGACAATCCGGATGTTTACCTGCCGCTTGCCCTGTCCCGAGGTATGGGTTTGCAGGGTCTCGGCGACGCGGGCAATACCACAAAACTCTGGTGGCTGCAGATCCTGGCGCGGCCGCAGCCAGGCGTTTCAGGGAAACAGGCGAGCACAGGTCTCGTCGGCATCGTCCGGCAATGCGCGACCGAGTCCTTGAAAGCCCTCGGCGCACCGGTGCCGCCCACTCAGGGCCAGGATTTGATCCTGATCGCGAGTCCGGGAGGACAGGGATTGACGGAGGTCAGGAACCAATATCGCAGCCAGCTGGCCATCCTGGTGGCGTTGGGGGGCGCCGTGCTCGCGATCGCGTGCGCCAACCTAGCCAATCTCCTGCTCGCCCGCGGCATGGCGCGCCAGCGCGAGATAGGGGTCCGGCTGGCCCTGGGCGCGGCCCGCGGCCGAATCGTCCGGCAGCTTTTCACGGAGAGCGCACTGCTTGCGGTCATCGGCGGTAGCCTGGCCTTGCCGTTCGCCGTTTGGACCGAGAATGCCCTGATCGCAATGCAGCCCGACGTCGAGGGGCACACCCTGCAGTTCAACGGGGGACTGGATGGTCGCGTGTTCGCCGCCGCCGCCGTCATCGCCGCCGCCACTGCGCTGGTCTTCGGGCTCGTGCCCGCGCTTCGCGCCAGCTCGATCGACGTCACCGCCGAGTTCCAAGGCGGCACCAACAACCGCGGCGGTGGCACGCGTTCCCGACTCGGCAAGGCATGCCTCGTCGTCCAGATCGCGCTTTCACTCGTCCTCCTCGTAGGGGCCGGTCTCCTGGCCAGAACCCTGCGCAATCTCGGCCACGTGGATATTGGCTTCAATCGCGAGAATCTCATCCTCTTCGAACTCAATCCGAACCCCTCGGGCCAGGACTTCGACGCGGCGGAGCGGGTCGACCGCGCCGTGGCCGAACGGCTGGGTTCCGTGCCCGGGGTGATATCGGCGACGTTCTCGAAAGTATCGCTCCTGTCCGGACGGGGCTGGAACGCCCTGCTCCGGGGAAAGACCGACGCGCCGGTACCCGCGGAATTCAAGCCGACGATGCTCAATGCGGTGGGTCCCGGTTTCTTCTCAACCTACGGGATTGCCATCCTGCGTGGCCGCGCGCTCGACCGGCGGGACGAAGGGACGAAGACCGTGGCGGTCATCAACCAGACGATGGCGAAGGATTGCTTCGGAGAAGCGGACCCCGTGGGCCGCTACCTCGAGCAGGAGTACATGCCGGGCCGCTGGTATCCCGTCGAGGTCATCGGCGTCGCGCAAGATGCGGGATACGACGGTCTGCGGAGGGGCTCGCCGCCGACCGCCTATTTCGGCTTTGACTACACGAAGAGCATGGCCTCGGCCGTGGCCACCTTCGCCGTGCGGGTCTCGGGCAATCCCGCCGCCGTGGCGCCTCTGCTGGAAGCCTCGATTCGCGAAACCTACCCGCTGCTGCCGGTCACCAATTTGCGGACGCAGGCCGGCCAGATCGAAAACCTTTCGAGCACCGAACGCATGTTCGCCCGGCTGAGCCTCATGTTCAGTCTGCTCGGACTGGGCCTCGTGAGCCTGGGTCTCTACGGGCTCATGTCCTATTCCGTCCTCCGACGGACCTCCGAAATTGGACTTCGCATGGCGCTGGGAGCGGCACCGCGCGCGATGATCGGGATGGTGCTCCGCGAATGTCTCTTAGTCGTCGCGATCGGAGTCGGCGTCGGGCTCGCCGCCGCGCTGGCCGCCGTGCGCCTCATCGCAAGCCTCCTGTACGGCCTTTCCGCGACGGACCCCCTGACGTTCGCGGGCGGCGTCCTCCTGCTTGCCGCGGTGGCCCTCGCCGCGGGATGGATCCCGGCGCGGCGCGCCGCAAAACTCGACCCCGTGGCCGCGCTGCGCTGCGATTGATCGGCAGTCGGGCCATTACAGACCCAACCTGTTAAACGTCCGGTGGTTACCGGCAAATCGTCCATTGCCAATACCCGGTTTGCGTCCAGAACTTCTGAAGGGATTTCGAGGAGTGCGGTGTTTAACCGGCATGAGCGGCGAGGCATCACTCCGGTTTCGTTGTCGTCCAATCGACGACCGGAGAATCGAGAAAGCCAGGGATACCTGCGTCGGCCAGCTGCGAGCCCGAATGGTCCGGTAAAGAAATTCGAACTCCCGCCCGAGATGGCATAACCTTGCCCGCCCATCCGACATTACGCGGTCGGCCCACATTTGCCTGCCGCAATCAGAATTCCGAATCCGAATCCCGAACGCTATCACGCATATGAAAAAGCCTAAAATCACCGCCTATCTCTTCGCCACTTGGCTGGCCCTGTCCGCCCCGGCCGGTTTCGCCCAGCAAACATCAAACGTCGGATTGAATGAGAAAGTCGTTCGCGAATATTACTCCGCCTACGAAAAGAAGGATTGGACGATATTGGAGCAGATTCTCGCCGATGGATTCACGTTCACCAGCCCCGCCGGCGACGATCATATCAATTTGACGCAATACAAGGAGAGGTGCTGGCCAAATTCGCGCAACACCAAGAAGTTCGATTTGGAGGAGGTCATGGTTTCCGGAGATGACGCCCTGGTCACTTACAATGGCTGGACCAACGACGGCCGATTATTTCGAAACACGGAGCGCTTCAAGTTGAAGAATGGGAAAATAATCGAGAATGAATGCTTCTTTGGAACGGGCGTACACTTCCCCAACAATCAGACGAAATGAAGATTCCGGATGCAATGATTGGCTCCCGGGCAATCCAACGGGATATCATCCCGGACCCAATGTCCGCGTCCCGGGCGAAGAGCGACGGTTCCGGGCGCAATGCGTTCGGGATCGCGACGGCAGCGGACCGCGTGCGGGCCCGGTTGGGGGCATAACACCGGAAAACCGTCCCCCGCGCCATCAAATGACCATGGACTCCGCACCCCCATCTTCCCCGATTACGCACAACGCCAATATGCGGCGCTTCGAACTCCAAACGGACGGACACCTCGCCTTTACGCAGTACAGCGTGGATGGAGACCGCGTCATTTTCGAACACACAGAAGTTCCAGCAATTCTCCGGGGGCGGGGAGTGGCCGTCGTGACGCGGTGGCGGCGGCGGACCGAC
>CAZWMF010000532.1:0-3119 GCA_964634535.1 uncultured Opitutaceae bacterium
ACGGCCGCCGCGGAAGCCTTTGGAACGCCCGTGCAAAGGACCACGAGCTACGCCTACGATCCCGTCGGCAATTTGGCGAAGGTCACCGACGCCGATGGTCACTCCACCCAATTCGGTTACGACGGCGTCAACCGCCGCATCAAAGTGGTCTACCCCGACCTTTCGCTCAATGTCTGCACATACGCCTACGACGCCGTCAACCTGGTCGCCCGAACCGATCAGAAGGGCCAAACGACGACGTACAGCTATAACGATCTGTATTTCCTGCTCGGTCGCTCCTATCCGAGCGGGGTCAACGACAGTTTTACCTACGACCTGTCCGGCCGGATGCTGACGGCCGACCGAGGGGCCTGGTCGGTCAGTTTCACTTACGACGGCGCGAATCGCGTAACACAGACGCTGCAAAATGGCCGCGCCATCTCTTACAGTTACGATATTCCCGGCCGCACCCGCGCCCTCACTTATCCGGACGGCCGAGTCATCACCGAGCACACCGACGCGCGGATGCGTCTTGATCACATCGACGACCTCGTCTCGCCAACGCCCATTGCCCAATACGCTTACGATCTGGGCAACCGGGTTACCAGCCGCGCCTACCGCAACGGCACGCTGAGCACCTACACCTACAACGCCGACGATTGGGTCTTGTCGCTGCAGCACAACCTTGGCAGCGCGCTCATCGCCGGCTTCGGTTATGGCTACGACAACGAAGGCAATCGACAATACGAGGCCAAGCTCCAGGACCCGGCGCACTCTGCGGCGTATGCCTACGACGCCTTGTACCGGGTGATCGACTACAAAGTGGGCACGCTGACCGGATCCACCGTGCTTGTCCCGGCGACCCAAACCGCCTATAGTCTGGACCCAGTCGGCAACTGGAACAGCCAGTCGACCGATGGGGTGACCCAGACCCGCACGCACGGGCCCGGCAACGAAATCCTCACGCTGAACGCGAGCCCCCTGGCCTATGACGCCAACGGCAATCTCACTCAGGACGCCGCGTTCACGTATGCCTACGACGAGGAAAACCGTCTGACTCAGGTCATCCGCAATGCCGACTCGGCCGTCGTCGGCCAATACCAGTATGACGCCCTCGGTCGCCGGGTCGCGGGCATTGCCAATCCCGGCGGTACGGCCGTCACCACCCGGTATTATTTCGACGACGCCCGCAGCATCGAGGAGGAGGATGGTTCCGGTGCGACCCAGGCCACCTACGTCTATGGGAATTATGTGGACGAGGTACTCACCATGGACCGGGCCGGCCAGACCTACTATTACCACCACAACGCGCTCTGGTCGGTGGCGGCGCTGACCGACGCGGCCGGCAACCCCGTCGAGCGCTATGCCTACGACGCCTATGGCGCCGTGTCCGTCACCACGGGCGCCGGCGCCGCCGTGCCCCTCAACGCGTGGGGCACCGCTCACAGCGCCGTCGGCAATCCGTTCTTGTTTACGGGTCGGGAATTCGGTGAGGAAACCGGCGACTATTTCTATCGCGCAAGATATTATGATCCGCTGAAGGGGCGATTCCTGCAGCGAGATCCGCTCGGCTATATCTCTGGGATGAATCTTTACGAGTACACGAATAGCAATCCGCTCAACGCGGTGGATCCGTCCGGGCTATGGGATTGGGACCTTGCCACGATTGGCGCCATCGCGGGAACCGTGGTCGCGGTGGCTGTCGTGGTGGTGACGGCGCCGGTATCCGTTCCGATCGCGGTGGGCGCGGTGGTCGCGGGCACAGTCGTCGGCGGGGTCGCGGCCGGCGCCCTCGCGAGAAACCGGGAGGAGGCGGTGTTGATTGGCGGCGCCGCCGGCGGCGTGGCCGCTGCCGCGGTCGTGGCCATACCCGCGGTCGTCGCAACGGTAACGGGCGGAGCGGCGACCCCGCCCGGTCAACAGGCGATTCAAACCGCGTCGCAGCAGGCCGACCGATTGCAGCAGAGCACGGTCGTGCAGACGGGATTCCGCATGCCGGCCTGGCAGACTCAAACCGGGCCGGAGACCATGTCCCGCGTCCAGGGCGCGGTTACCCAATCCCGCTGCGGACGGATTACCCAATTCATCGAGAACGTCGAGGATCGCACCGCGATGACCATTCCGGGCGACGTCGCCCCGCGAAGCTTCAACTGGTGGATCCGGGGACCGTTCATTCCCGATTGGATCCGCCAGTGGGACCTGTCGGGCCACACCCGCCAGCAGCTCGCCTACCTGGCGCGGCACTTCTCCAACGTCTACGGTCGCAGTTTGACCTGGTTCAACGAGATACTGACCCGCCAGAACCTGGATCCCCTGACCGAGCAGGAATTCATGAATGTGCGATATCCGTAAAGCCCCGTGCACTGAATGGGGCCGCCTGCGGCGGTGTCCGCCAGTTTGTCGATCGCCTGCCCGATTCTGCCGGCCCGCTCCCCGATCTCTTCGAGGCTCACACCCTCGATGAGATCGGGCCGGACGCAGTAGAGGGCGACCCTGGCCCGCAGGCCGCGTTCATCCAGCGTCGCCGAATCGGCTATCCAGATCAGAAGCCGGCGGATCGCCGCGACCGCGAGGGCGCGGGCCTCGGCCCGCAGGTCTTCGGGGTCGGTGAACAAGTCTTTGTCGTTGGTTTCGTTCATGGGATTTCCTTCCGGCGCGACCTTACGCCGGATCGGAAATCCGAAATAGGCCCACGGCTCCACCGGTGGCGCTTTGGGCTCATTTTTCAAAAATGGAAATGGGCGTTTCCGTTTTCCACAAGATCGAGAGCAAGACCCGATTCACGTCGTGATCGAAACGAAAGTCGGTGCTGGTGTAGATGTCGGCCAACTGGAGCGAGACTGCGAGAGCTTCATTCCCGGAAGAACCGGAAGCTACTTGATCTTGCTCACGAAGGACGAACTAGTGCCGCAGCTGTCCTCGCCGTGCCAGCCGAAGATGTCAGCCGCGAGGCGTTCCGCGAATGGAGCCCGCCCCAGGCCATCATCGCTCATTTGCTTCAGCGGCCGATCCGCGGAATAGCGATGAGGAGGCTCCGTCTTTTTCGGATCGGACATGGGACGGGTTAATTGGGCGATTCTGAGACCGTGTGCGAATACGGGTCTTGATAAAAGGCCGGGGAAAAGTGAAAGCGGTCCTCA
>CAZWMF010000533.1:0-2842 GCA_964634535.1 uncultured Opitutaceae bacterium
CCACCCGGGGGCCCTGCTCGAACACCCGCAGCACGTCCGGCCGATTCGTGATCGTCAGGATGAAGGGGAACTCGTACCGGGAGCTCTCGGCGGTGATCGTGTGGCAGTTGACCGGGCAGGGATACCGAAGCGTGTTGCTGAGGTAGCCATTTGGGCTCCGGGAGGGCGATTTGGCCGCCTCCCGGAGGAATTTCTCGGCTGCGCCGGTGATATGGTGATTCGTGATGTACGAATCCAGGTCGAACGGCTTGAACAGTTCGTGGGTCGCCACAAATAGCTTGTGGCCGACGGTTGGCTCTGAGGGGTCTTGGGATGGGTTTGTGTTCATCGCCGGCGAAGTTAGTAGGCGAGGAAAACGGGCCGTTTGGCCGGGGAAGAGCGGTAGTGGGCGTCGATTTTCGGGCAGCTAGCGGATCAAAACGTCAAATAGAGGGTAAAAGCCGCGGTTGATTCTCCCGAGTGAAAGGTGGGCGACTTTGAAAACCGTTGCACCGCTTGACGAACAGTCCACTTACAATGGCTTTCACGTGGGAATCGCCATTGATGCCCAGATCCAATCTGGACAACCAGAGATCAAGACTGAGTCGCAGCGGTTGCGGGGTATAGCCGAGAAGATCATAGCGCGGCGCGAATACCTGACCTTCATGGAGGTGGCACGAGCGATGATCGTGCTGGCTAGCCTGCAGGATCGGAAAAGCCTGTTGGCGGCGGCTGAGCTTTTGGGGATCTCCCGGCAAACGCGGCATAACTGGCTGAATGTTGATCTGCCGGGATGGGCAGATTTTTGGGAGAAACGTCTGAATCTGCGAACGCCAGTTCCGTGGCGCCAGATTGAGCCAAAGAAGCAGCGGTTCAGCGACGCGGATTGGCAATGGATCGCCGGACGGGTGGCGCTCTGCATCCAAACGGAGTCCTGGGAGTTGAAGGCCCGGGCCGTTCGGAACGCAGCCCGTCATGAACCGACGCGCGCTCATCTCATGAACATAGACCGAGCGACGCTCTGGCGTGCGAGGGAGCTGATTGCCCGGTTGAAGTTGGCACACGAGGCGGCACGGATGCCGTCTGTCTCGGTCGAAGGCCCCCAAGCCGCATCCGTTTTGCCGACCATTTGTGCATCCGTCGCTGGGGACCTGGGGTTTTGTGAATATCGACGATAAACCTCGCTAATTGTCTACGTTGCCGGGGTCGGGTCTATCCTCGCCGAATCGGATGGAGGAGGGCTGGGGTCTGGACGCAGCACATGGCGTTTTGTTTCGGCGACATATTCGCGCCACTCGTACCCAAACGGATCATTAACGTTGCCAAAGAAATACGGCACTTCGACGGTGATCGCGCCGAGACCCAGGTAGCGAAGTTTAAGCCGCCTTCCCGTGTCCAGATCATCAAATCCCGGATATTGAGCCACGTTGTCGATCAGCACCCCTTTGGGGTCAACGCCGCCCGCGGCGGCCTTCATATCCTCACGGGCGACGATCTGGGATGGGGCGAAGTCGAAGCGAAATTCCCGGTTCATCCGGAGGGCATAGGCCTTGATCGCGCTCGTCAGCATCCGGACCTCGCCCAATTCCCGCAAGGCAGCCAAGAAGCGATCTGCATTCTTTCTTGAGCACGCGAAATACTTCTCTCCGGCGATGACCATTTGGCGCGACCTTCGTAAGCCCCGGCCCCGCGGCGGCTTGGCGCCCATCGGCTGACCCAAAACAATGCTGGCCAGCGGCGTCGTCACCGGCATCCAGGTCCAAATCAGGGTATTGTCGAGGTCGCACCAGATCATGGCGACGGTTCCTCCCGGCGACCGCCCTTCGCTTGGATCGGCGCATCGGGCATCTCGAAGGTGCACTCTGCGAACGAGCCGCGGTGGACAGTCCGCCCGTGCGCGGAGTCCGATAGGCCCGTTTTTACCGTGGCCAGGGTTCGCTTCCTGCCGCGGCACAACTTATCAAGTCGCCCGAGCAATGCCGCGCGCTCACGTCGGCTGATCCGTTTTTCGTCGAGGGACCTCTCGAAGAGAGTGGCGGCCGTGCGGTGTGGCTCGAGCGGTCCGCCGTCGATCAGCAGCACACGCAGCAACGGCAGAACGACATCGGCGGCCTTCTCGGATAGGTCGAGCTCGAACACGTTTCCGTCATAAGTCGTGCCGTAGCCGCATCTGAGAATAATTATCGCCGCCGGGCCGTGCGGAAGCGGCAAACCCGTCACGTCGCAGTGGTACTGGGCAACTTCGGCGACGGGCCGTTTGAGGACGGTTTTCATGGTTTTCCTCGCAGGGGTTCCTTTCGGCGATGATCAAGCGTTCGGCAGCTTCGTGCGTGCGTTCTCTTTTGCCCGGCGCTCAACCAACTTCAGCCATCGTTTGAGCGGGAGGAATTGAGTGTCCTCGTTGATAAAGGCCCACCATCCGCCGGCTGCGTGGGACAGGTGCCGCAAGCCCGCCCGCTCATGCGCTAGTAGGTCCTTGGCCAGTGGATCATTTATCGCATCCCAGAGAATGAATTCGAGGTTGATCACCCAACCGGCGGTATACCTTTCCTCCGAAATGTGCTCCATGAGGAGCCGAAGAAGATCACGGGCGTCTTGGCGCGAGAGCAGGAGACGGATCGGGGGCCTTCGGCGGACCAGATGTTCCCACCGCATAACTCGGTTATGCGCGCTGCCCTCCCAGGTGGAATTCACCGGTTGCCCGTCCCTGGTGAACCAGAGAATACTGAGCGAATCTCTGCGAAGCCAGGCCCAGCGCACGCGATCGGCATAGCGGAGGCCGAATCGGTGCACGAGCGCCTTGGGTATTGGGACCCAAAGACGTTCCTCGCTGGCGGGAAGGGCCGCGGATGCGTCCGGCATT
>CAZWMF010000533.1:2852-3119 GCA_964634535.1 uncultured Opitutaceae bacterium
GGGGTAACCCTATGCGTTGTCTTCCCCAAGTTGCCCAAGCCGAGGAGCGGGTTGGGCCAGTTTGCGGGCGGCCCGCCGCTCTTTCTTCATCTGGCGACGCTTCTCATAGGGACGCAGGTGCTTTCCCCATTCCACCTTTCCACACAGCGTGTCTTTGCGAACGTGTCCCATGAGTCATCGGAGGCGTTCGGGGTCTTGGGAGGCTGCCCTTCCCTGGGCACCGCGATTTGCGGTTTCGTGTTGTTGACGAGTGGGCGCGTCCTGGTC
>CAZWMF010000534.1:0-3111 GCA_964634535.1 uncultured Opitutaceae bacterium
CCAAATATTGATCTGCACCACCCGCGTTTCAAGGCGCTTGAAACCTAACGCTTCGCCGCCCCCCTGAACCCTCCGGAGACCGCCACCATGAATCAACGACTGCAAACCGCCCGCATCGGGCTATTCTTCCTCCTGGGCATGGCCCTGATCTGGGTCACGTATGAAACCTTGAGCGGCGGCAAATTCTTCGCCGCACACGGTTACACCCTCATCGCCTCGTTCGACGACCTGAAGCAGCTCAAGGCGGACGACGAAGTGCGCATGGCCGGAGTCAAGATCGGCACGGTCGAAAAGACCCTCCTGGTCGGCCGCAAGGCGCAGGCCGTGCTCAGCATCAGCCCGGAATTCAAGGTGGCCAAGGACGCGACCGCTTCGATCATCATGCAGGGCCTGCTCGGCACCGACTACGTGACCATCGACCTGGGTTCGCCCGAGGCGCCCCCGCTCGCCGACGGCGCGGAAATCGCCACCAAGGACACGCCCGACTTGAATGCGGTCATGGCGCAGTTGAGCGGGCTCGGCGAGAAGCTCAGCGGGGCCCTGGGCTCGTTCAGCGCGTCGATGAACGGACCGAACGGCGAGGGCGGGGTGTTTCAGAAGCTCGACAAGCTCGTGTCGGACAACCAGGCGAAGGTCGGCGACACCCTCACCAACCTCCGGGACATCACCGGCAAGATCAACCGGGGCGATGGCACCGTCGGCAAACTCATCAATAGTTCGGAACTCCACGACCAACTGCTCTCGGCCGTGACCGATATCAAGGCGGCCGCGGCCGACGCCCGCCTCGTGATCGCCGACGCCCACGGCATCGTCGGGCAGGTCAAATCGGGGCAGGGGACGCTGGGGGTCCTGCTGTACGATCCCACCACGGCGGCCAACCTGCAGGCGAGCGTCCAGAACATCCGCGACGTCACCGACAAGATTGCGAAGGGCCAGGGCACTTTAGGCAAGCTGCTCACCGACGACAGCCTCTACAACAATGCGCAGGCCACGCTGAAGACGGCCGATCGGGCCCTCGACTCAATGAACGACTCGGGTCCGATCACCGCGGTCGGCATCGTGGCGAATTCGCTATTCTGAGGCCATGCGCGCCCCCCGGGTCGGGTTGATGGCGGCGCTCGTTCTGCCCGGCGCCTCGGCGGTGGCATCCCCGTCCGGCGGCCCGGACGCGGACGTGATTGCCCAAGCCGAGCGGGTGGCCGATTACCAGCTGGCGCATCCGTCCCGCCAGAGTCCCGATGATTGGGTCCAGGGGGCGTTCTATTCGGGCTTGTGCGCTTTGGACCAGGTCTCCACCAGCCGCCGCTATCGCGCGGCCCTGCAGGCAATCGGCGAGCGCAATGGCTGGCGGCTCGGGCCGCGCGTCTACCATGCCGACGATTGGTGCGTCGGCCAGTCCTACCTCTACCTGTACCGGCTAACCCGCGATCCGCGCGCCCTCGCGGCGATGCAGGAGCGGGCCAACGCCGTCCTCGCGCATCCTCCGGGCGGCGACCTGGCGTTCGTCGGCCAGGCCCGGGGCGATCGCTGGTCCTGGTGCGATTCGCTCTTCATGGCCCCGCCCGGTTGGGTCCAACTGGCGGAGGCAACCGGCGACCGCCGTTACCTCGCCTATGCGGTCGACCACTGGTGGCAGACCTCGGCCTACCTCTTCGATCCGGCCGAACACCTATTTTTCCGCGACAGCACCTACTTCGGCCGCCGGGAGGCGAACGGACAAAAAATCTTTTGGAGTCGGGGCAACGGCTGGGTCATCGCCGGACTCGCCCATATGCTCGACCACCTTCCCGCGGCCGAGCCCTCCCGCGGACGCTTCGAGGAACAGTTTCGCGCCATGGCCGAGCGCTTGCTGGCCCTGCAGCGTCCGGACGGCTTTTGGGCCGCCAGCCTCCTCGATCCCGCGCGATGCCAGCCGGCCGACGAGGCCAGCGGCACGGGTTTCTTCTGCTTCGCATTTGCCTGGGGCGTCAATCACGGCGAACTGGACGCCGCCCGTTTCGCCCCTGCGGCGCGCCGGGCTTGGCGCGGATTGACCCGCTGCGTGGAGCCGAGCGGCCGGCTAAACCACGTCCAGCCCATCGGCGCCGCGCCGCTCAACTTCCCGGCCGAGGCCACGGAAGCCTACGGGGTGGGCGCATTTCTATTGGCCGCTTCGCAGGTGGCCAACCTGCCGACGGAGCCCGGCTCGGCTCATTGATGCTTGAACAGTCCGGCCGCCCCGCGGAGCCAGTCGCCCGCGGCGCCCAAACCGGTTTTGCCCACCTTGCCGACGGCCGAAGCCGCGCTTTTGGCGACCGATTCGAGCAGCTCGGCCGCGACGAGTCCGGCCAGTTCGGCCGAATTCACACCCCCCTCGGTGGAACCCAGGTTTTGGAATTCGAAGGTCGGCATGGTCAGGACGACGCCCGGCGCGCCGGCGACGGCCAGCCGGATGCGCCCATTGCGCACGATCAAGTGCTTGATCTCGAAGCGCCGGGTCGCCCCCGAGCGGGTTTGGGCCTGGGCATCGGCCTCGTCCTTGCCGCCCTCGATCTGGCGCACGAGGTCGCCCAGGTTGCTGCGGACAAACCGGGTCTCGTAGAGAAACTCCGGATGATCGATTTCCAACTCGTTGATCACGACATGATCGCTCAGGAGCGAGGCCGGCGCCGCCGAAATCCGGATACGCTTGAGCGCGATCGCGTCCCCTTGGCTCCAGCCTGCGGGATTGCCCACCACCAGGTCGTCGAGCCTGCCCCCGCCCGAGAAGGGCGAGATCCAGGCTCCTCCGAGCGTGACTTTGGTGTGCGCGAGCCGGGGCCCGAACAGATTGACCGAGGAGGTCACGAGCGAACCGAGGATGACGGCGATCGCCAAATAGATGGCCGCGGCCGCCGCCAGGCCGCCGCCCAGGATGAATCCGAATTTCTTCATGCGTGTCCCTTGGATTTTGCTTGCCCGTGGGGGCCCCCGACCGCGCAGGATTGAACCTTAATCACGAACCATGGCAACCGAGTACACCGAAGCGAGCATCAAGACCCTGTCGTCCACGGAGCACATCCGCATGCGGCCGGGCATGTACATCGGGCGGCTGGGCAGCGGCGCCCACGCCGAGGACGGGATCTATGTGCT
>CAZWMF010000535.1:0-3106 GCA_964634535.1 uncultured Opitutaceae bacterium
GCCGGAGCCGCTTTCGCCCACCAGGGCCAGGGTTCGGCCGCGCGGCACGGCAAAACTTACCCCGCGCAGGGTCGGGCCGCCGCCCGCGCTCCCGAATGAAACCCGCAGGTCCTCGACCTCGAGCACCGGATCATCCGGCGGACGCATAGGGATCGGCCGCCTCCCGCAGCCCTTCGCCGACAAAATTGAAGCCGAGCACCGTGACGACGACGAAAACGGCGGGCATGAGCAGCCAGGGATAGTCGGCGACCGTCTGCAGGTTTAGGCAGTCCTGGAGCAGGACGCCCCAGCTGACCACCGGGGGCCGCAGGCCCAGGCCGAGGAACGACAGCGAGGTTTCCCCCAGGATCATGGCGGGGATGCTCAGCGCCACGACGACGACGACGTGGCCGGCTACTCCGGGCAGCAGGTGCCGAAAGAGAATTCGCCCGTGCGAGGCGCCCAGCAGGCGGGCGGCGGTGGCGTAGTCCTCCTCGCGCAGGGCCAGGACCCGTCCCCGGACGACCCGGGCCAGGCCGGTCCAGGCCAGCAGACTCAGCACGAGCGTGATCGCGAAATATGAGCTCACCGGCGACCAATCGGGCGGGAGGATGGCGCCGAAGGCGAGCCAAAGGGGCACCTGGGGAAAGGCGCTCAGCACTTCGATCAGGCGCTGGATGAAATTGTCGATGCCGCCGCCCGCGTATCCCGAAATTCCGCCGATGGCCAGGCCGAGGACCGTGGTCACCGCGATCGCCGCCAGGCCAACCGACAGGCTGATCCGCGCCCCATAGATCAGCCGGCTGGCCATATCCTGGCCATACTTGTCCGCCCCGAGGAAATACGGGCCGTCGGCCTGATCGGCCGGCCGCCGGGCTCCGAAGAAATGCCGGTCCCAGGGCACGAGACCCCACAGTCGGTAGGGCGAACCGCGGACGAAGAATCCCAGCCGAATCGGTTCGGTCGGATCCTCCACATATGACTTCTTGAAGCTCAGGGGATCGACGTGCCGGCGCATAGCCGGGACGTACCAGCCGAGCGGCCAGGAGTATCGGGGCAACTGCGGCGGGCAGTAGGCCCGCCCGAGGCTGCGCCATTGGGGGGACTGTGGCGCCAGGAATTCCGCGAATGCCGCCGTGGCATAGAGCACCGCCAGGAGATAAAGCGCCGCCGTCCCGACGCGATGGCGGGCCATCCGTCCCGCGCGGGTGCCCCCGGGGGCGGGGGCCGCCGGGGCGCGGGGATCGGCCGTGGGTGCGGCCGGGTGGGTCATGGGGCCAAGCAAACCGCTTCGGCGGGGCGCGGCAAGAGCCAATCCGCGCAGTTCGCCTGGTGATGGCTTGCGTTGGCCTTTGAATATTATACACTGAGCTAAGTGAAGGCGCCCCGTACCATTTTGCTGGTCGACGACGATGAGCCGGTTCGCGAGGTGGTTCGCACGACCCTGGAACGGGCGGGGCATCAGGTGGAAAGTGTCGGCGACGGGGCCGCGGCCAGCCGCGTCCTGGAACTGCGGGCCTTTGACGTGCTGGTCACCGATCTGCTGATGCCCGAGCGCGACGGGATTGAATTGATCCGGGAGGTCCGCCGCCGCTATCCGCGATTGGGGATTGTCGCGATCTCCGGCGGGGGCCGTATCCACGGCGCGGAGTACCTCAGCATGGCCAAGGGCATGGGCGCCGGCGTGGTTTTGCAGAAGCCGTTTCTGCCGGAGGAAGTGTGCGCCGCGGTGGAGCGCGTCTACCAGCCGCCGAGTCCGCTCGGCTGAGTGTGGATTGGCTTTTCCCGATCATGAGCAAAACCCTGCAGCTTGGCTTCCTGCCGCGGAGCGCCGATCTCGGCCTGCTCCTCGTCCGCCTCTGGTTTGGTTTGGGCATGTTTCTTAACCACGGCTGGCCAAAACTCGCTCATTTTGGGGCGATGTCCGGTCATTTCATGGACCCGCTCGGCATCGGGGTGAAGGCGAGCCTGTTCCTGGCGGTTTTGGCCGAGGTCATCTGCGCGGCCCTCGTGGTGGTGGGCTGGGTCACGCGCCTGGCCGCCATCGGCTTGGCGATCGAAATGGGTGTGGCCCTGAGCCTGGTCCACCACGGCGTGATCGCGCCGGGCCCGGGCAGCGGAGAGCTGGCTTTTCTTTACCTGGGCGCCGCTCTGACCCTCGTGTTGGCCGGAGCGGGGCGGTATTCGGTGGATGGGGGGTGATTCGGCCCGCCTTCGCCCCGTGGGGCTACGGCGGGCGACGCCCGGCTTCGCCCCGTGGGACTACGGCGGGCGACGCCCGGCTTCGGCCCCTGGGGGGCCTCGGCGGGGCGTCGGGCGGTTAACCGATACTATTTCTTAGCCTTGGCCGCGCGCAGATCGGCGACCGCGGCCTGTGCCGCGGCCAGCCGCGCCACCGGGACCCGGTAGGGGCTGCACGAGACGTAATTTAGGCCGAGCCGGTGGCAGAACTTGACCGATTCGGGGTCGCCGCCGTGTTCGCCGCAGATGCCGAGCTTGATCCCGGGCCGCGTCGCGCGCCCCTTGGCGATCGCTATCTTCATCAATTCGCCGACGCCGGTTTGGTCGATCGTGGCGAACGGATTGCGCTTGATGATTTCGGCTTCCTGGTAGGGCCCGAGGAAGGATCCGGAATCGTCGCGGCTCATGCCGAGGGTGGTCTGGGTGAGGTCGTTCGTGCCGAAGCTGAAGAATTCGGCGGTATGGGCGATCTCATCGGCGGTCAAGGCGCCCCGGGGCACCTCGATCATCGTGCCGACGGAATAGGTCAGCTTGACCTTCTTTTCCTTCTGGACGGCGGTCGCGACCTCATGGACGAGCGCCGCCTGCAGATCGAGCTCCTTCTTGAAGCCGACCAGCGGAATCATGATTTCGGGCACGGCGCGGACGCCCTGCTTCTTCGCCTCGACCGCGGCCTCGAAGATGGCGCGGGCCTGCATGGCCGTGATCTCCGGGTATTTGATGCCGAGACGGCAGCCGCGGAAGCCGAGCATCGGGTTGAACTCGTGCAGCTCGTGCACCCGATGGGTGATCCGCTCGACCGGAATGCCCAGCTTGGCGGCCAGCGCCTTCTGCTGGTCCTCGGTCTGCGGGAGGAATTCGTGGAGCGGCGGATCCAGGAAGCGGA
>CAZWMF010000536.1:0-3103 GCA_964634535.1 uncultured Opitutaceae bacterium
GGCCATCGATAACTTCCAACGCTTCATCATCACCCTCCTATTTGCGACGCGGGGCGGTGCTTCGAAACTCGCCGAGGGTCGCTCACCGTAAAGTTCGGAAGTTTTAAGTCCTTAATCCTTCGGCGCGTCGATCATGCAGGAATCTCAAGAGCAATGCCCCCAACCGTGCTACTGCACCGTGAGGCCGACTGTTCCCTGTTCGGTCGTAGCTCCTGAAGTGCCCGTTATTGTAATCACGTAGGCACCCGGGGTGGTGCCGGAATTTCCGCCTCCGCCGCCACCACCAATTCCGCCACCGCTGCCGCCGCAACTCAGCGCGCCTCCCGCGATGCAGAAAAGCAGCACAAGCATTCCCACGATGCTCCGCCATCTCCGGCGACGGGCCGGGATTCCGACGAGCAAGATACACGCGAGAGCCGCGCCGCCCGCCGATGGCCAGAATGAGTTTCTGCTTCGGCTGAGAGCGGACGTGGCCGCGGTCGTGTCGACGGTCAGCGTCGTGGTTTGCGCACTCGAGCCACCGATCGAAACGGAAGCTGGGACACCACATGTCGCAGGATCGCTTGCGGCCGCAGGAGTGATAGCACAGCTCAGACTAATCGTGCCGGTGAATCCCCCTTGCGGCGTCAATGTGATCGTTGAGGTGTTGCCGGTAGTCGCGCCGGGGGCGACGGTCACCGATGTGCCGCTCACATTGAAGCTCGGCGGAGATAAGTTGATCGTGTAAGTCGCAGTGGCAACGGTACTGTTGGTGTCGCCGCTCGCATTCGCGATCGCCTGCAGCGTTTCCGATTTCGAGACGCTAATTGGACCCGCATACAATGCCGAGCCTGTGGTCGGAGTTGACCCGTCGGTGGTGAAGTAGATCGATGCCAGGCTCGTCGCATCTGAAATTGTCACCGTCTGCGCCGTCGAGTACGTCCCTGAGGGCACGCTGAAGGTCGGAGCGGCTGTTTGAAGCGCGAGCGGGTTAATGTCGTAGGCGGCGCCCGCCAGGCCACTCGGAAAATAGTTTGTGGCTGTCGCTATCGCCCGAATGGTTTCCGACGACGGGACTGCGATCGGGCTGCTGTATACCGGAGACCCCGTCGACGGATAGCCGTTGACTTGGTAATAGATCGTTGCCCCAGGCGTAGTGTCGGAGATCGTCACCGTTTGCGGCGTATTGTAAGTTCCGTCCGCCGGGCTAAAGGTTGGCATAGCCGCGGTCGGCAAATTGAGCGTGTAGGCAGCGCTGCCGATATTGCTGATGGAATAGCCGCTGGCCGTTGCGACCGCCCGCAACGTCAGGGAGTCGACGATGCCGATCGGCGCGTTGTACACATTCGAACTCGCGGTTGGCGTGGTTCCATCGACTGTGTAGTAGATGGTCGCGCCCGGCGTCGCATCGGCGATGGTCACCGTCTGGAACGAGGTGTAGGTTCCTCCAGGCACGCTGAATGTCGGCGTGGCTGCCGGCGGCGGCAGCGTGTAAACCGCATTTGCAACCGCACTGGTGTAGCACCCATCCGCAACCGCGATTGCCCGCAGCGTTGCGCTGTGCTGGATGCTGATGGGTTGCGAGGGGAAGTACACCGTTGAGTCGATGGTGGGAGTGGTCCCGTCAGTCGTGTAGTAATCGAAAGTGCCATTCGTCGCATCGTTGATGGCCACGCTCTGAGCCGAAGCGTATGACCCGGTTGGCACGCTGAAGGTCGGCGTAGCTGTCGTAGGTAGAACTCCGGTTGCCGACGGCTGATACTCCCAAAGATCGTTGGTGAAGTCGTCTATCGGGTCAAGGCGTGAGCCACCGAATAACCAGAAATTGCCATTCCTATCGGCCCATCCCGTCGAGGCGAATCGAGCTCCGGGGTCGTTTCCGGGCGCGGGCACTCCCAACCCGACGTATGTTGCTCCCGCGTTCTGAGCGCAAAAGACGCCGCATATCGACCAGATATTTCCTCCCATTAGCGTCCACTGGTTTGTCGAAGGATTAAAAACCCAGAGATCGTTGGTCATATCCCCTGGGTCTTCATCGACGGGATCGTTTGGCGCAAACGTGCCCCCGCCCCCGAAGAGCCAGAGATTGCCGCCGCCGTCGGTCCAGCCAATCGCGTGATCGCGACCGGGGGGGATATTCGCGGCGGCGGGAGTCCCCAACGCGCCGTAGGACGCGAGACCGCTGCAGTCGTACCCGTCACATCCCGGAAATGAAATCGCGCTGTTCCCGCCCATCCATGCCCACTGGCCGCTGGAGGGATTGAACTCCCAAAGGTCGTTGGGGTCGCCAAAGCCTCCGTTGATGTCGAATCCGCTACCGCTGAAGAGCCACAGATTGCCTTGGCTGTCTGTCCATCTCGCCGAGCCCTCGCGGCCTCCGGGAATGTTGCTGGGAGCTGCAGTCCCCTTAGTCCCGTACACGCCCGGCTCGCCGCAGGAATAGTTGTCCCAGTCGTTCAAAGGAAAATCGATGTTAATGAAGCACCAGCTGCCATCTCTTGTGCTGCTTCCGCCCATCCACGCCCATTGGTCGGTCGATGTGTTGTACTCCCAAAGCTCGTTAAAGTAGTACTGAGCTTGGGCGTTGACATCGTATGACCATCCTCCAAAAAGCCAGAGATTTCCTTTGTTGTCCGTCCATGTAATGGCTGCCTCGCGGCTTCCGGGTGTATTTCCGAGAGCAGCCGTTCCTAAAGTGCCGTAGATGCTGGGAAGGGCGCACGCTCCTCCGCCAAAAAAGCAGTTGTTGCCGATCGTGCTGCTTCCGCTCATCCACGTCCATTCGCCCGTGGAAGGGCTGAACTCCCAAAGGTCGTTCAGGACGCCTCGAGTGCCGCTGGCATCCAGGCCATATCCCCCAAGGAGCCATAGGTTGCCTTTGCTATCTGTCCAACCGGCCGCGTCTTCGCGGGCTCCTGGAGTGCTTTGGGCAGAGGGCGTCCCTATCGTGCCGTAAATTCCCTGTGCATCGCTCGTAGAACTTCCCGCCATCCAACCCCACTCATTTGTCGTGGGATTGAACTCCCACAGGTCGTTGAGCAAAAGATCGCCTCCGGGGCTGATGCTGCTGTCGCCTCCGAAAAGCCAGAGATTGCCGTTCTTGTCTGTCCACGCAACGGCCTCG
>CAZWMF010000537.1:0-3099 GCA_964634535.1 uncultured Opitutaceae bacterium
AACTGACGACCTCCTCAATGCCATTGAGGCGCTCTTCCAACTGAGCTACGAGCCCGTTCCAGCTGCTGAAGTGTTAAAAGATCATTTCCCCCTATGGAAATGCAAGGAGTTTTTTGGAGCGGGCTTGAGTCAGTTTCGGCCGAGCAACGGGGGTTCGTCGGGAAAATTGGCCTCGGTCGAGCTGAGGGGCAGGTCGCGGGCGGCCGCCAAGCGGGCGGCCCATTCGGCCAATCGGCGGTCTTGGGTTTCGCGGATCTGGACGGCGCGGTATTCGAGTTCGCCGACGGTGAAGATGAAGACGAACAGAGCGACGTAGAGCCAGGCGGTGAAGGCGGGCAGGTCGCTCCAGACGCCCAGGGCGATCGCGGCCAGGATGCCGGCGACGGCCAAGACCTTGCCGACGGTGGCGGCCCAGAAGGTGGCGCGCACGTAGGATAGGCGCCAGGCCAGGAGGGCGCGCAGGATCCGGCCTCCATCCATCGGGAACACGGGAATCAGGTTAAATAGCCCGAGGACCAGGTTGACGACCGCGATCGTCCAGAGGAATTCGCTCGCGTTGGCCGGAAATTCCGCCGTGTCGAGCGGCACGCCGTAGGCGGTTAGGCCCAGGTAGAGCAGGGTGGCGATCGCGAAATTGACCGCGGGCCCGGCCACGGTGATCAGGAGCTCCTTGCGGGGTTCGCGGGGGATGGCATCGAACTCGGCCATGCCGCCGATGGGCATGAGCAGGATGCGGCGGACATTTACCCCAAAGTGTTTGGCCGTAAACGAATGGCCCAGTTCGTGAAGCACGATGCAGGTGACAAAAGCGATGAGCAGGGCGAGCTCCCAGGCTAGGCCTTTGGCGCCAGCTTCCCGGTAACCCTTGACGCCGTAATAGGTTATAAGGAGAAGGAAACTCGCATGGAGCGATAGCTGTATCCCGCGAATGCGGAACAAGTTTATTGACCACCGGAGCATCGAACCAGAATAGTGCCACCTACTTGAAACCGCCAGCGCTTGTTTTGATGATGCCCTTGGTTCTCCTCGCATGATCCCGGACGCTCCAACCAAGCCGCCGACCATTCTCGTAATCGATGACGATGCGGAGATCCGTTATTCGCTGTCGCGGGTGCTTTCGAGCCGCGGCTACCAGGTGGCGGAAGCGGCCGGGGGCGAGCAGGGCATCGACCTCGTTAAGCAGGGGCCGCCGCCGGACCTGGTTTTTCTGGACGTGCGCATGAGCGGCATGGGCGGGATCGAGGCCTTGCAGCATATTCGGTCGGTCAATCCGAAACAGTTGGTCGTGCTCATGACCGCGTTCGGCACGGCGCAGACGGCGATCGAGGCGATGAAGTATGGGGCCTTCGATTACGTGATGAAACCGTTCGATCCGCAGAAGGTCTTGGCCTTGGCGGAGAACGCGCTCAAGGTCTACGCCGATTTGCGGGCGGTGGGCGACTACAAGCCGACCATAAACACCGACGACTACAAGGAGGGCATCGTCGGCAACTCGCCGGTGATGCAGGATGTGTTCAAGATCATCGGCCAGGTGACGGCGAGCGACGTCACGGTGATGATCACGGGCGAAAGCGGCTCGGGCAAGGAATTGGTGGCCCGCTCGATCTGGAAGCACAGCCACCGGGCGAACAAGCCGTTCATCGCCGTCAATTGCGCGGCGATTCCGGACAACCTGATCGAGAGCGAACTCTTCGGGCACGAGAAGGGCTCGTTCACCGGCGCGACGGGCCAGCGGATCGGCAAGTTCGAGTTGTGCGACGGCGGCACGATATTCTTGGATGAGATCGGCGACATGGCGCTGGCCACGCAGACGAAGATCCTCCGGGTTCTGCAGCAGGGGGAGATCCAGCGGGTGGGCGGCACCGAGACGATCCGGGTCGATGTCCGGATAATCGCGGCGACCAACAAGGACCTCGAGACGATGGTCAAGACCAAGAGCTTCCGGGAGGACCTTTACTATCGGCTGAACGTGGTGCGGATTCGGATGCCCCCATTGCGCGAGCGGCCGGAGGATATTCCGGCGATCGTCGAATTCTGCCTCCAGAATCTGGCCAAGCAGCGCAAGGCCAAGGTGACCCGGGTTTCTCCGGAAGCGTTGGCCGTGCTGACCCGGTATGGTTGGCCGGGCAATGTGCGCGAATTGGAGAACATGATCTACCGGAGCGCCGTGATCGCCCAGGGCGACGCCATCTTGTTAAAGGATCTCCCGGTCGAGATTCGTGGCGAATTGGGCGCGTCGGTCGCGGCGCCGTCGGCCCCGGACGTGGCGGCCGTGCCCGAGGCGACACCGATCGCCGCGGCGGTTGCCCCTGGGGGTGAACCGCCCCGGAGCCCGAACGCTGAGGAACTCCTGGACCAACTCTACGGCGCGATCGGCTCGGACGAGGAACCGATTCTACCTCGGTTGGAGAAGGCAATGATTGTTAGGGTATTGCGCGACGAGCCTGATCCAGGCAAAGCGGCCAAGCGGCTGGGATTGACCAAGGTTGCGCTGCAAAAGCGGCTGAAGGCGTAGCCGATTTAGTGCCGTCGGGCGGTGCGGAAAGCGCTAACCCTCGAGCGAAAGCTTTTCTCGCCGAAGTCGCGGGATTGGGCCGACGGCCTATCGGCGCTGGGAGTGACACTTCGTGGAGAACTGCCCGGAATATATGTGGAAACAATTATTATCCATACGCTTATGATATTCCAGCGGGGATAGTCACCGCCGCCGGCCTGCGCAGCCGGACAATGGCCGAAAGTCCTTCCGTTACGAGGCGCGGTCGGCGTAACCCTTGGGATGGCTCAGATGCCATCGGCAGGCGGTGCCCACGATCGAGTCGATGTCGGGAAACTTGATCTTCCAGCCGAGTTCCCGTTGGGCCTTGCTCGAATCGGCGTAAAGGGCGGGTGGATCTCCGGCCCGACGGGGAGATTCCACCAAGGGAACCTTGCGGCCGGTGGCCCGTTCGACGGCGCTGATCACTTCCCGATTCGAGGAGGGCCGGCCGGTCCCCAGGTTGTAGAAATGCTGGGCGCCGGGCTTGCCGAGGTGCGGAAACACGGCGATGTGGGCCCGACTCAAGTCGTCGACATGGACATAATCGCGCAGGCAGGTGCAGT
>CAZWMF010000538.1:0-3097 GCA_964634535.1 uncultured Opitutaceae bacterium
ATCCAAGAGATCACCCGTCACGTTTCAAGTCCCCTGAGATTCGGCGCACAATTGTCACAGAGAATCCCCTTGGCTTCGCGACGGCGCCACGTTGGGCTCTAACGTTCCGCGCTAGCGCGTGGTGCCATGCAGGCCGCAGCCAAAGCCATACCTGACCGTCGGGCGGTGCCTGCCGGCGATTCCGGGAACCTGCCCCTCGCGGGATGGCTTGGGCTGGTTGCCCTGATCGCTTCGGGTGTTTTCGCCTACCAAGGCAGTCTCGCTGTCCCGTTCCTTTTTGACGACGACCCGGCGATTTACTATAATCCGACGATCCGTCATCTTTGGCCCCTGTGGGGAATGCTCGTTCCGCCCGCCACCGGGGCACCAGTAACGAGCCGACCCATCGCCAACGTATCCCTGGCGATAAACTACGCTGTCGGCGGCCTCCACGTTGAAGGCTATCACGTATTTAATCTCGCTGCTCATCTGCTCACCGGCTTGTTCCTGTACGGAATCATTCGACAAACATTTCGTCAGCCGGCTCTGGTCGCGTATCGTCGATTCGCCCTGCCGGTTGCTTGGATATCCGCGCTTTGGTGGCTGGTACACCCGCTCGTGACCGAGCCCGTAACCTACGTCGTCGGACGCACGGAGGTATTGATGGGACTATTCTACCTCATCACCATCTACGCCGCGATTCGCGCCATGGCTGCAGCCCAACCGCGACTCTGGCAGGCAACGGCCGTCGCGGCTTGCCTCGCCGGAATGGCGTCGAAAGAGGTCATGGTGACGGCTCCACTGATGGCGCTGTTGTACGACCGCACGTTCGTATCCGGGAGCTTCGGCGCGGCCTGGAAACAGCGGCGTGGGTTTTACCTAACATTGGCAGCCACGTGGGGATTGCTCGCTTGGTTGATGGCCAGCGGCGGAGGAGGGTCGCGGGGTGGTTCAACCGGATTTCGCGGTGGAATCACCTGGTGGGAGTATCTCTTTACGCAGTTCTTTGCGATCACTCGATACCTCCGACTCAGTCTCTTCCCACACCCGCTCATCTTCGACTATGGAACTTATCTCGCGACAAATCCGCTGATTATTGTCCCCTGCGGTCTGTTGGTGCTCGGATTGGGAACCGCGACCGCCATCGCGCTGTGGCGTTGGCCGGTGATCGGCTTTCTCGGCGCGTGGTTTTTTGGGATACTGGCACCGAGTTCAAGCATTGTACCGGTCATCACCCAAACGATCGCCGAGCGGCGAATGTACCTTGCCCTACCCGCCCTTCTGGTTCCAATCGCCTTCATGTTGGTCCGCGGGCTAAAGCGTTGGAGTTTGCCCGTGGGGATCGCAATCGCTGGGGCCGGCATCGCCATGACGCTGGCTCGCAATCGAGACTTCCAGAGTGCCCAGACCATTTGGGCTGACACTGTCGCCAAATGGCCCGACGAGCCCCGGCCGCATTTGAATCTTGGCTTTGCGCTGATGTCCAATCCGGCTTCAACCGGCGATGCGATCGAGCAATTCCGCCAAGTGATCCGAATCAAACCCGACTTTGAAATGGCATACGCCTGCCTCGGATCAGCCTTGGCCAAGGTCGCCGGCCGGGATCGTGAAGCGGAAGCCGCGTTCCAGCGGGAGCTTCAGTTACATCCACGCTCCGCGCTCGGCCATCTGGATTTCGGGGTGTTTCTTTCCAAAATCCCCGGTAGGGAGCAAGAGGCAAGCACTCAGATTCAGACCGCGCTTCGGCTCGAACCGAATGATGTTGAGATCGGAGCTCAGGCGCATGCGGCGTTGGGTTCTTTGCTCACCCAGTCCTCCGGAATGCGCGCGGAGGGCATCGCCGAGCTGCGCGCCGCTATATCCCTCTTCCCGGAATTGGCGGAGGCTCACGCCAACTTGGGCCTCGCCCTGGCCCAGGAGAATGCGAACTCGGCCGAGGCCGTCGCAGAACTCGAGACCGGGCAAAAGCTAAAACCCGGGTCTGCCGAAATCTGGATCGATCTTGGGACCGTCTTGGCTCGAAATCCGCAACGCCAGCCGGACGCCATTGCTGCCTATGAGATGGCAATCGATTTGGATTCGCGCTCGTGGCAGGCCCATTACAACCTGGGTAAACTATTGCTCGATGTGCCTGGCCGTAGGGCCGATGCGATTCAGCACTTAGATATGGCCACACGCCTGGCGCCGGATTTCGCCGACGCGCACACCAGTCTGGGCGTCGCCTTGGCCGCCGACCCGGGTCGGAGCCGCGAAGCACTGCTCCAGTTTGAGGCTGCCGTGCGGACGAATCCCGCCGCGGAAGACGCGCGGATTAACTTGGGCTCCGCGCTGGAGCAAGTTCCAGGGCGGCAAGAGGAATGCGTCGAGCAGTTCAAGGCGGCATTGCGGCTAAATCCCTCCGACGCCGATGCCCATTATCGACTGGGCTGCGTTTTCGCCGGCATGGAAGGGCGTACGACCGACGCAATCAATGAGTTCGAGAATGCCGTGCGCCTTGAGCCAGCATTCCTCGACGCTCATTATAATATTGCGGTCCTTTCTCAGTCCTCTCCAGAAGGCATTTCCCGAGCGATCGACCATCTACGGACGATATTGGCGCTTTCGCCCGGCGACACCGCCGCCAAGGATCTGCTCGCCAGGCTCACCATCAAGCTACCACGTAAAGCTTAGGCCCAGAATTCAGCATCTATCAGCCCGAAGCCAAAAAGAAATGGTCGACCACCCCGAGGAAGGGTCGTCTGGCGTGTCATGATTTTTGCTCGAGCGCCGTCAGCCTCAAGTAACCCCAGTCCGACGGCGGCAGATCGCGACAAAGCCGATCGTCAATGTGCCGAGAATGGCGGCATTGGTCGAAGGCTCCGGGATCGCCGTGAAAGGCGTGAACGTCAGTTCGCCCGTGCTCGACAAGGCAAATGTACCAAGATCCGTAGCGCCACTAATCATGCCCTCGTTTTCTTCGCGGTAGCCACTGCCACTGCCAGGGCGGGTGGCCGTCAGCAACCAAAGTTGCGACGAGCCCGAACCAGTCACTTCGAGATCCGCCGAAACGTTCGCATATGAACCCTGATTGGTGTAGGAACCGACATCGCCCGCGGCACTAACGGCAACGCCCAGGAGG
>CAZWMF010000539.1:0-3090 GCA_964634535.1 uncultured Opitutaceae bacterium
CCGCCAGCCATTGCGGGAAAAATACATTCCGGGCAGCGGCACCTGCTCGCGCTCCAAATACCGCCAGACGTCGATTTCCGTCCAGTCGAGCAGCGCCTGAACCCGGACGTGTTCGCCGGCCCCGACCTCGGTGGTGAAATGGTTCCAGAATTCCGGGGGCTGGTCCTTGTAATCCCACTCGAATTCGGCGTTGCGCGGGGAGAAGTAACGCTCCTTGGCCCGGGTCGAGTCCTCGTCTCGGCGAATGCCCGTGATCAAGGCGTCAAACCCGTGCGCGGCCAGGCATTGTTGGAGCGCCACCGTCTTGAGCTCGTGGGTCACCGTCACCGGGTCGGTGGTCTCGTAGCCAATGCCCCGGTCGCGCGCTTCCTGATTGGTCCAGGCGATCAAGTTCAGCTTGTAATGCTCGGTGGCCCAGGCGCGGAACTCGAGCATCTCGGGGAACTCGTAGGTTGTGTCGATATGGACGATGGGCAAGGGCACGTGGCCGCAGAAGGCCTTCTTGGCCAGCCAGAGCAAGAGATTGGAATCCTTGCCCATCGACCAAAGCATGGCCGGCTTCTTGAAGGCATGAAAGGCTTCGCGCAGCAGGTAGATGCTCTGGGATTCGAGGTCGTCGAGGTGGGACATGAGGGTCGGGCAGAGGGGTCAGATTTCCGGAGACGGCTCGTGCAAGCCGCATTCGCGCTTCAGGCCGAAAAAACGGGTCTGCTCGGGGGTCAATTCGCTCGTGAGCGGACGGGTCGTGTGGACGTCCCCGATCGAGACGTAGCCCTCGTTCCACAGGGGATGGTAGGGCAATTCCCGGGCGGTCAAAAACCGATGCACATCGCGATCCGTCCAGTCGACAATGGGCAGGACCTTCACGCGGCCGTCCTGCCGGGCCACGATCGGAAGGGCCTCGCGGCTCGAGGCCTGATTCCGGCGCAGGCCCGCGAGCCAAGCGCGCGAGCCCAAGTCGCGTAGGGCGCGCTGCATGGGTTCGACCTTAGCCAATCGGTTGTAAGCGGCAAGCCCCTCGGCGCCTTGTTCCCAGAGCCGACCATGGCGGGCCTCGATCCATCCGGGGCTCAATTCGGGCCGATAGACCTTTAGATTGAGGCGGAAGCGTTGGGTGAGTTCGTCGGCAAATCGGTAGGTCTCCGGAAAGAGGTATCCGGTGTCGATCAAAACGACGGGTATGTCCGGCTGCACGCGCGTGACCAGGCTCAGCATCACCGCAGCCTGCGCGCCAAAACTCGTGCTCAGGACGACGCGACCCGAATATTCCTCCAGGGTCCAGGCGATCCTTTCCTCGGCTGAGGAGCGGGAAAGCCTCTCATTTACCGCGGAGAACTCCGCGGTAGGCATTATTTCCGCTGGCTCCATCGTCTTATGAGATCCAACCCGAGCAGCACGGTTCGCCGACCGGTAGTCCGGTAGGGCGAGCGCAGCGTGCAGCGGGCTTGGATTTCACGGTTGAGGGTCCACCATGCGGGATATTCGACATTTCGTCAAGGAATGTCCGCAAAATACCTATTTTGCTTGCAAAGTTGACTAGTTAGTAAACAATAGGCCTCGTTATGGGACGAACGAGCGATGCACGGGAACGGCTGATGTCGGCCTCACTGGATCTTATCTGGGAGGAGAGTTACGGCGACGTCACGATCGACGAAATTTGCGCCCGCGCCGGCGTGAAGAAGGGAAGTTTTTACTATTTTTTCAACTCAAAGTCGGATTTGGCGGTCGCAGCGTTGGAACGCATGTGGACCGACGAACTCCAGCCAAGGTTAGACGCCATTTTTTCCCCTACGGTAGAGCCCATTCGCAGGGTAACGGCCTATCTCGAGCACCTATATAAGGGGCAGATTTCATATAAGGCTAAGTCGGGCAGAGTCTTAGGATGTCCGATGTGCTCGATCGGGTCCGAGGTCAGCACGCGGGACGACAAGTTGGGCACCAAGGTTCGCGATTTCCTGGAGCGAAAGCGCCGGTATTTGGAATCGGCCATACGCGACGCCGTGGCGGATGGCTCGATCGAGGATTGCGATCCGGTCCAGAAGGCCAGGTCGCTGTGCGCCTTGATCGAGGGCGTGCTCAGCCAGGGCCGAATCATGAACGACACCGAGCCGATTCGCCGCCTGCCGGCGATGGCCTTAGACTTGCTAAGAGCCAAGTCGGGTATGGCCGCCTTGGGACACGATGCAAATTTCCAAATTTGATGAAACTTTTTGCCAGCTTCAGGGTATGATAGACAACCGGTCAACTATGCCGGCGTTTAGGCAGAATACACAACCAAACACTCCAGCGACGATGATCTTTGCGGCTCTGATACTCCTGGCGCTTGTCCTATTTACATTATGGGACAGCGCATTCGATGGATGATCCCAAGCAATCCACAACACCTATGACGACGGCAACCCAACTCATCGAAACCGCCGGTGCGGCACCCCCGCGTCCCGCGGAAGCGTCGGTCGAACGCGACGCGCTCGGTCACTACCTCCAGGAAATCGGCAAGACTGCGCTGCTCACGATCGACGACGAAGTGCGCCTCGCGGCGAGGATACGCAAGGGCGACGCCGCCGCCCGCAGCCACATGATCCAGGCAAACCTGCGCCTGGTCGTGAAGATGGCCATGGACTATCGCGATTTTGGCGTGCCGCTCATGGACCTGATCAGCGAAGGCAATATCGGATTGATCAAGGCGGTCGATCGGTACGACCCGGCGAAGGGCGGCAAGTTGAGCACGTACGCCGCCTGGTGGATTCGCCAGTCGATCCAACGGGCGCTGGCGCAAGCGCGCACGATTCGGATGCCCTTGCACGCCATCGCGCGGGTTTCGCACATTCGTCGAACCACTGCGGCCTTGACCGAGTCGCTCGGGCGTGAACCGAGCGATGACGAATTGGCGGCCGAGTTGAATATGCCGGTGAGCAAAGTTGCGCATCTGCGTTCGGTGGCCGCGCGGCCGGCTTCCCTGGACGCTCCGCTCGCCGAGGAGTCCGACTCGACTGCTTTAGGCGATGTCGTCCCGGTCGAGGGGGCGAGCAGCCCGTCCGTGCAGTTCCGCGCCAAAGCGGTCTCGTCCGATCTCCAGGCGGTGGTCGGGTC
>CAZWMF010000540.1:0-3074 GCA_964634535.1 uncultured Opitutaceae bacterium
GCGGGGAGCGCCGACGGAGCGGGTTCGGCGGCGCAGTTCAATCTGCCGGCTGCGGTCGTGGTCGATAGCGCCGGCAATGAATTTGTGACCGACAGCGGCAATCAAACCATCCGCAAAATCACGCCGGCGGGAGCCGTGAGCACCTTCGCCGGTTCGCCGGGGGTCAGTGGAAACGTGGACGGAATCGGGACGGCGGCGGCCTTTGGATCGCCGACGGAGATTGCGATCGACAATGCCGACAATCTATACGTTACCGACGAGGGTGAACGCACAATTCGAAAGATAAGCCCGGCCGGCCTAGTGACAACGATCGCGGGAAATCCGGGTGTTCTCGGATATGCCGACGGCATTGGAACCGCCGCGACGTTTGCCGACTTTGGCGGGATTGCAGTGGATGCGGCGGGAGAGGTTTTTGTTTCCGACGACGGCAGCGACACCATTCGGAAGATTACATCTAAGGGCGTGGTTTCCACGATCGCCGGAAGCTACCAGGACTATGGCGACAGTGACGGCCAGGGGACGTCGGCCCAATTTGTTTACCCGGAGGGCCTGGCCTGCGACCTTGCAGGTAACGTGTACGTCGCCGATTCCGGCAACGACACCATTCGGCGACTCAGTCCAACCGGAATGGTCACGACATTCGCCGGTTCGGCGCGTATGTCCGGCAGCGCCGACGGAACGGGATCAGCCGCGCAATTCAACAATCCGTCGCATCTGGGTGTGGATTCGTCCGGCAACCTTTTCGTTTCGGATGGTTCCAATTATACGATTCGGAAGGTGACACCGGCTGGCGTGGTGACTACCGTAGCGGGTTGGGCTGGCCATGCGGGCAGCGCGGACGGGGTCGGCACCGCGGCGCAGTTTGGGGACCCTGGCGGTCTCGCGGTCGATGGCGCGGGGGACGTATTCATTGCTGACAGCGTCAACGACGCTGTCCGGAAGCTGTTGCCGTCCGGCGAGGTTTCGACCGTAGCCGGCATCGCTCCGCAATCGGGCAGCGCCGACGGCGTCGGTGCGGCCGCCCGATTCGACGGCCCGGCTTTCCTGGCGGTGGACGGCGCCGGCAATGTTCTCGTCACCGACCAAACGAATGATACGATCCGCCGGATTACCCCCGCGGGTGCGGTCACGACGCTCGCCGGTTTGGCGGGCTCGGCCGGCAACGCCGACGGTACGGGGTCTGCCGCCCGTTTCAACCTGCCGGAAGGGATAGTCGTCGACCAGGCCGGAAACGCCTATGTTGCGGATTCTGGCAACAGCACGATTCGGAAGATTGCACCGAATGGCGCCGTAACGACGTTGGCGGGATTGGCCGGCTATTTCGGCGTGACGGACCAAACCGGTCCTTTGGCGCGATTCAATTATCCGTCGGGACTGGCCATCGATTCGAGCGGTAATCTTTACGTTGTCGACCTATTCAACGTTCGGATCCGAAAGGTGACGCCCGGTGGCGCGGTGACCACCCTCGCGGGCGGCAATTACGGAAGCGGGGACGGAACCGGTTCGGCGGCCCAGTTCGACTTCCCGCAGGGCATTGCCGTCGATGCGACGGGGAGCCTTTACATCGCCGATAGCGGTAATAGCACGATCCGTAAGGTCACCGCTGCCGGAGTGGTGACGACGCTGGCCGGTCTGGCGCTCAACCCGGGAACCTCGGACGGTGCCGGTTCCGCGGCGCGGTTCACTTCCCCGGAGGGCGTCGCGGCTGACTCCTCCGGCAATCTCTTCGTCACCGATGCCGGCGGTGACTCCATCCGTGAGATCACGCCCTCCGGGGTGGTCAGCACGATTGCCGGAGGAGGGCTGCCCGGCGTCGGGTCAGCGGACGGGATTGGTTTGGCCGCTCAATTCAATCGACCAACTGGGATAGCCGTGGCTCCGACGGGAGCCCTTTTCGTCGCGGATTCCGGTAATGACTCGATCCGCGAAGGCACGCCCGAGGTGCCGCCGGAGATTACGAGCCAGCCGACCAATACGACGGTCGCCGCTGGTCAAAACGCGACGTTCCAAGTGACCGGCGGCGGTTTGGGTCCCTTGAGCTATCAATGGCAGGAGTCGACCGACGGTGGGCATACGTGGACGAATCTCACCGACGGAACCGACGTCGCGGGCTCGGCGACGCCGTCGCTGACGATCGAGGGGCCCACGGGCTTTCTCAATGGCACCGAATACCAGGCGTTGGTCACCAATCCCAATGGCACCGATACGAGCAATCCGGCGACGCTGACTGTGAACACGGTTCCGACGATCACGACGCCACCCACCGCGCAGACCGTTGCGGCCAAAAGTACGGCGAACTTCACCGTGGTGGCCACCGGAACGCCGGCGCCCGCCTATCAGTGGAGATATTCCGTCGATGGCGGCACCACGTGGACAAATCTGGCGGACGGCAATGGCATTTCGGGTTCGGCGTCGGCGACTTTGTCGGTCGTCGACGTCGCGGGCTCGCTAAACGGCAGTCAATATGAAGTGGTTGTGACCAATTCGCTCGGTGCACTGACCAGCGAGTCCGCGACGCTCACCGTCGCGCCATTGAGTCAGACGATAACGTTCACTCCGGTCGCCACGGTGACCGTCGGCCTGCCGGTAACGCTGAGTGCGACCGCCAGTTCGGGCTTGGCCGTCATGTTCACCGTGCAAAGCGGTAATGCGATGATCACGGGAGGTAACACGCTTACCATCAACGACATTAATCCTGTGACGATTCTGGCCAGCCAGGCGGGGAATGCAAACTACGGCGCCGCGGTTGGCGTGACGCAAACGCTGAGCGCCGGCCCCGGGGCCGGCCAGGTGGGCTTTGGCCAATTCGGCGGGGCCAGCGCGAGCGCCGCGGGCCGATCATCGCGAGTTCCCCAAGCGACGGCCATCAACGCGGCCTTGGCCGCTTATCTCAACGGCAGCGGCACCGGCGGAACCTTGGTGGGTTACATTGCAAGCATCAACGCGGGATTCACGGTCAATTTCACCCTAACGAATGGGGGCTTCACGGCGGCGACAACCGCCCTCACGGGCGGATCCACCCTCGGCCAGTCCCTGACGTTTGTCGGCACCGTCGCCAACGGTCAGGTCAATGG
>CAZWMF010000541.1:0-3070 GCA_964634535.1 uncultured Opitutaceae bacterium
ATCATGGATGTGCTCGCGCTCCAGTCCGACCAACCGGGGGCGGCCACCGCCACGCCGATCATCCGCAGCCCGCGCCAGGACTCGTCGTTCAAATACGGATCTTCCTTCTCCCGCGGCGTGGCGCTGGACATCGAGGGCCGGCGCACCATCCATATTTCGGGTACGGCCAGCATCAACACCGCCGGCGCCAGCACCTACGTCGGCGACGCGGAGCACCAAAGCCTCGAGACGATGATGAGCATCGCCGCGATCCTGGAAGAGCAGGGCGGCAGCCTGCGCAACATCACGTCGGCCACGTTGTTTTGCAAAGACCGGGCCGCCTGGGAGGCCTGGGAGCGGGTCGCGCGGCTGCTGAATCTGCCCGCGCTGCCCAAGATTTGTGTCCTGGCGGATGTGTGCCGGCACGATCTCCTGGTCGAGATGGAGTGCGTCGCCGTCATTTAGCTCACACCCGTCTCGGCCAATCTTGATTGCGACCGGGATTCCCCTACGGTGGCGGGCGATGCGTCGCCTCCGCGGTTCACCCACGGCCTGACGCCCTCGCCCATGCCGGCCCCATCCGCACACGGTTCCCTAGCCTCCACCCGCCCGCCGACGATCAGCGCATGCATCATTGCGCGAAATGAGTGCGCGCAGCTGGCCGGCTGCCTGGATTCGCTGCGCACTTGGGTCCAGGAGATGATCGTGGTCGACACCGGCTCGACCGATGGCACCCCGCAGGTGGCGGCCGACCGAGGCGCCCGAGTGGTCCAGGCGACCTGGGAGAACGACTTCAGCAAGGCGCGCAACCGATCGATCGATGAGGCCAAGGGGGACTGGATTTTCGTCCTCGACGCCGACGAGCGCGTCCTTCCCCGCGATCGCGATGCGATCCTCGAACTGGTGCGAACGCAGGCGAGCGCCGACCGGCCGGCGAGCGCCTATCGCCTGTTGCAGCGCAGTGCGGTCGGCCCGGGTTCCGGCAGTTTTCTCGTCGCCTTGATCCGGCTTTTCCCCAACCGGCCGGAGATCCGCTATGAGTGGCCCATCCACGAACAGGTGGCCACCGCTCTGGGCCGGGCCGGCATCCCCGTCGTCGAAACCGCGGTGGAGATCCAGCATCTCGGCTACGTGGACCCGGTTGTGAACCGCGAAAAGCAGCGGCGCAACTTGGCGATCCTCGAAAATCAAGCCGCCGCCGCCGGACCCATTCCGCGCATGAATGCGTTCTTTCTCGGCGGAGCCTACCTGGACTTGGGTCGCTACGAACCCGCCCTGGCGGCCTACCGGAAATGCCAGGATCAAGGAGATCCGGCCGACGCGATCGTGCGCGGCGCCCGCGTCCGGATCGTCACCTGCCTCCTGAAACTCGGCAGGCCCGCCGACGCCGTGGCGGAGATGCCGCGCAGTTTCGACGCCACCTGGCACCCCGAACTCATCCTCCATCGGGGGGAAGCCGAACAGGCCCTCGGTCATGCGGCCGACGCGCGCCGCTGGTTCGAGCGGGTGCTGGCCTGCCGGGAGGGCGCCTTCATCCCCCCCTGCGACATCGCCGCCCTCAAGCGCACCGCCCTGATCGCTCTCGCCACGCATTGGAAGGATGCGGGCAAGCTGCCCCTCGGCCTCGCCCTGCTCACCGCCGCCAAAAGGCACCACGAACGGGGATTGGATTTTGGCCCGGACACGCTCGCGGCGATCTATCGCGACTCCGACGTGGCTCACGCCTAACGCGATTTGCGGCCGCAAACGCGGCTACCCCTGCGGGACTCGGCCTCGCCGTCTCCGCACCGGCGTGTTCCGCCGCGAATCCGGCCCCTTCTCCCCGGCGCAGAGGAGCCGGCGACGCGTTGTCGAACAAACCGGGCCTTTCGAATATCGACCGCCGAAACCGCACCGCGCTCAGCGTGCGCCGCAGGCTGCGCAGCTGATCGCGGGCGCGTCCTGCTGCGTCCGGTTTATCGTCTCAATCCTATCCCGCCGCGCCGCGAAGCACTGGGGACAGGCGGAAAATGGCGCCAGGTCCCAAGTATCCGCAAACACCCGACCCCGGCCCAACGCGAGCACGGCGCGCTGGGCCGCCTCGAGCGTTGCGAGCGTCGGGGGAACAAATTCGCCCGATTCGCGGAGCCGCTCCATCGCGCCATTGCCGGGGCGGGTGGGAATGAGCGTCACCACCGCCGCGCCGCTCGCGAACGCAAATTCCGCCGATTTGACCACCCAGGCCGCGGCCTCCGCGCCATCGAGAAACGGCGGATGCACCAGGAGAAAAACCCGGAGCCCGATCCGCTCGGCCGCGAGGAATTCGGCGGCCCGCGCGAACTGCGCCAGGTCGAAGCGCTTGTTCAACTTGGCCAACACCTCCGGATGCGCCGTTTCGAGGCCCACGGCGACCTCGAGCGATCCGGACAAGAGATCGCGCAGCCCCCGGGCGCGCTCCCCGACGAGGAGCGGATGCGATTCCACCACGACGTGGCGCGCGAACGCGATCTGCCGGGCGACCGGCGCGTAATCGGTCGGCGGAATGGCCGCCGGATCGAAGAAGCTGCCGCTGTTGTACAGCTTCACCTGCGCCGGGAGCGTCCCCGCGTCCGACCATTCCCGCACCGCCCACGCCACCTGCCGGGCGATCGCTCCTTCCGGAACCGAGTTTACGGTGGTGTGCTTCCAGAGGTCGCACATCAGGCAGCGCCAGGGGCACTCGCGGTTCGTCAGCAGCACAACGCCGGACTCGGCGACCGCGCCGGACGCCAGGCGCTCCTTTTCGAGAAAGCAGCCCGGGGGTGCGGCCGGATCGGGTTCGCGGGTTCGCGGCGGGCGTTGCGCGAGAATCCAAGCCGTGCGGCTCCGGCTAGGGTACGCCGATCCCGGACTCCTCACTGATAGATCGCGAAATACTGCCGGCGGTAGTCGGATTCGAGCGCGCCCAATCGGCGGCGCAGGTGCTCGACGGGGATCGCCCCGTGCTGGAACCGACGCTTGGCGAAGATGGGCATCTCGACGCCGAAGTGGGCCTGGATGCCGCGCCGGACGATCTCGCCCTTGAGCGAGTAGAGCCGGTCGACCGACATGTTGCTGAGCGTCGTGAAGGGGA
>CAZWMF010000542.1:0-3063 GCA_964634535.1 uncultured Opitutaceae bacterium
CCGCCCCTTCACTTCGATACGTCGCCGCACAGCCGCCTTCGCCGAGGCTACGCCGGACGCGACCGTGCGAACCCTAGCCGAAGCATGCCGCAGCGAAGCGAAGGCGGGGAATGGTATTGAAGCCCTGATGACCGTCCGTAAAATTGCCGCCTCTGCTCCTGCGCCCACCACCATCAATGGCTCTCGATTCAAAATCCGCTCTCGCCCGCGCGCGCGCCTGCATCCGAATCGAGACCGAAGCCTTGCGCGCCACCGCCCGTCGGCTCGGGCCCGAGTTTGTCACCACGGCCCGCGCGGTTGAGACCGCCGCCCGAACCGGCCGCAAACTGATCTTCAGCGGCGTCGGCAAGTCGGCCCACATCGCCCAGAAGCTGGCCGCGACCTTCAACAGCACGGGCGTGGCCTCCTGCTTCCTCGATTCGACCCAGGCGCTGCACGGCGACCTCGGGTTGTGCGAATCGGGCGACTTGGCGCTCCTGCTCAGCCATAGCGGCCAATCCGAAGAGGTCCTGCGCCTGGTGCCGATGCTGCGGCGCTTCGGCGTGAAAATCGTGGCCTTCACCGGCCACAGCGACTCCGACCTCGCCCAGAACGCCGACTACCGCCTGCTGTACAGCGTGCCGCGGGAGGCCTGCCCGCTCAAGCTCGCGCCCACCGCGAGCACGACCGCCGCCCTCGCCCTTGGCGACGCCCTGGCGATGGTCCTGCTGCAGGTCCGCGGACTGACCCGGGACGATTTCGCCCGCTTCCATCCGGCCGGCAATCTGGGACGGGTCCTGCTCTTGCGGGTCCGCGACATCATGCGGACCGGCCGCCGCTTCGCGGTGGCGCCCGACACGGTCACGGTCCAGGACGCGATCCTCGCAATGACCAAGGCCAAGAGCGGATGCATCACGCTGATCCGTCCGCGCACCGGTCGGTTGTCCGGCATTTTGACCGACGGCGATTTTCGCCGCAGCGCGCTGGCCGGCGGCGATTTCCTCGCTCATCCGGTGGCCCGCTACATGACCCGACGCCCCAAGGTCATCGGCCAGGACGCCCTCGCGGCCGACGCCGTTCGCATGTTCGATGGGCACAAGATCGACGACCTGCTCGTCGTCGACCAACGCCACCGTCCGGTGGGCCTCGTGGACGGCCAGGATCTTCCCAAGTTCAAGATCGTGTGAAGCCGCCCATCCGCATCGGCATCATTGGCATGGGCGGATTCGCGGGCTACCATCACGGCGCCGTGGCCAAACTGGAAGAGCGCGGTCAAGCCCGGCTCATTTGCACCTGCGACCCCCAGCCGGAGCAATTCGGCGCGGTGCGCCAAAGCTGGCGCCTGGCGCAGCGCGGGGTCGACGTGGCAACCGACTACCGCGCCATGCTGGCGACCCATGCCCGCGAACTCGATTTTGTCGTCATCCCGACGCCGATCCACCTCCATGCCGAAATGCACGAGGCGGCCACGGCGCTCGGGCTGCCCACCTATGTGGAGAAGCCTCCCACGCTGGACTTCGCCGAGCTCGACCGCATGATTTTGGCCGACGCCCGCGCCCGCAAAGCCTCGCTCGTGGGTTTCAACTTCATCGTCGAGAAGCCCCGATTGGCCCTCAAGACACGGCTGCTCGCGGGGGAATTCGGAGCGATCCGCGGCGCCACCCTGAACGCACTGTGGCCCCGGCCGTCGAGTTATTTCTTCCGCAGCCCCTGGGCGGGCCGCCTGCTCATCGACGATCGGCTCGTGCTGGATTCGTGTTTCGGCAACGCGATGGCCCATTTCGTCCACAACATGCTGTTTTGGACGGGGGGGCCGGACCTCTTTCAATGGGCCCAGGTGGCCGCGGTGCGGGCGGAACTGTACCGAGCCCACGCCATCGAAGGGCCGGATACCGTCTTCGTCGAAGCCGACACGCGCTCCGGCGTGACCCTGCGCTTCGCCCTGAGCCACGCCTGCGTCGGCCCCAGCTCGCATGTCGAAACCGTCATCTGCGACCGGGCGATCCTGCACTACGAAGTGGGCCAACACCTGGAAATCCGATGGAACGACGGCCGGATCGAACGCCAGAGCCTGGAGGCCTTCGACGGCTTGGAGGAAAACCATCTCGAGTACTACCGCTACCTGCGGGGCGAGTCCGCCCGCCCGGCCACCACCCTCGCCGATTCGCGCCCGCTCGTGACGCTCAACGATTTGGTTTTCATTTCCAGCGGCCGAATCGCGACGATCCCGCCCGCGCTCCTGGCCAGCTCCCGCGACGACAAGGACCAGAAAGACTACCTGCAGATCAAGGGTCTCGGCACGGCGGTGGATCGGTTTCTGGACCGCGGCGAATGGCCGGGAGCCAACGGATGGAGCCGCTCTCCCGGCGAGGTGGCTACGCCGGCCGACCTGCCCCGCCTGCGCGGCGTGATTGATGAAATGCGGAAAAACCAGTAAATCAGCAATTTCCGATTTGAATTTCCGCCAATACTAGGCCCTCGGCCTCCCATTAATATCATCGGTGTTGGGCAAGAAATGCCCTGCTCGCGAAATTGACGTTGTCCGGAGGGGTTTTAGATTGGGGGTTTCCATGCCGCCCCCGCCCTTCACCTACCAGGACCCCCTTCCCCTCTCCGAGGACACGACCGGATACCGGCTGCTCACCCGGGACGGCGTTTCGACCGCGGCGATCGCCGGACGGGAGATCGTCCAAGTCAGTCCGGAGTCGCTCGCCTATCTGGCCCAGCAGGCGTTTCACGATTGCTCGTTCTTGCTCCGATCCGAACACCTCGCCCAGGTCGCGGCGATCTTGGCTGATCCGGAGGCCTCCGCCAACGACCGATATGTCGCGCTGACGATGCTCAAGAACGCCGAGATCGCGGCCGAAGGCATCCTGCCCATGTGTCAGGATACCGGCACGGCGACCATCTCCGCCAAGAAGGGCGAAAACGTCTGGACCGGAGCGAACGACGCCGAATGGCTGAGCCGCGGCGTCTACGACTGCAACACGCGTGAAAATCTGCGGTAAACCCAGACGTCGCCGCTCGACATGAGGCGCGAAGAGAATACCTGCACCAATCTGCCCGCGCCGATTCCCGGCTGGT
>CAZWMF010000543.1:0-3062 GCA_964634535.1 uncultured Opitutaceae bacterium
GCGACCCCAAGATTCACAATCTTGTGCTCTAACCAACTGAGCTATGACCGCCGTAGTTTATCTGACTAAAGAACAAATGCTTATGCAGTAGCGCTATCTTGTCTGGTTTGCTTTCTACACTTGGTTTAAGAAGACGGGCAACAGTGGATTAGCACCAAGCAGCAAGACCTGGCAAGGAAGCTCGCAAGGGGTCGATACTTCGGGGCCTTCGCCCTCGCCGGCAAGCAAAAATGGCAAAACTGGCGGCTCCAGCGATCAAAGCTTGCTCTGGGCGCGCTTCGGTTCGGGCTCCTGCAACCGGTCCAGGAGCCGCAGCAGGCCGTCGAGAATCGTGAGCGGATGCGGGGGCCAGCCGGGAATGTACAGGTCGACGGGCAGAACCGCGTCGGCCCCGTTCAGCACTTCGGGATTGCCGGCGAAGGGCCCGCCCGAAATCGCACAGGTTCCGACGGCGATCACGATCTTGGGCTCGGGCATGGCCTCCCACGTCTTCCGGACGGCCAATTCCATGTTCCGGGAAACCGGGCCGGTGATCACCAGCCCGTCCGCGTGACGCGGCGAGGCGACGAATTGGATGCCGAACCGGCTGAGGTCCCATCCGATCGTGCCGAGCACATTCAGGTCGGCCTCGGCGGAGGCGTCGCCGCCGGCGCTGATTTGGCGCAGGCGCAAGGACCGGCCGAAAAGTTTGCGCAGCTTGCCGTCGAGCGCCGCGGCGAGGCGGACCTCTTCCCGGCCGGGCGGGCCGAGGATAAGATCCTCGCGGCGGCGCACGGCCATCCGATGGTCGCCCGTCTGCGTGATCGCCCCGGACGGACACGCCGCCACGCACTCCGCGCAGAAAAGGCAGCGCCCGAGGTCGAGCGCGATGCCGCGGACCGCCCCGGGGGCGATCGCCTCGGTCGGGCACACGGCCACGCAATCGCGGCAGCCGTCCGGGCATTTCGCGGACTCCACGCGCAAGGCCCCGCCGTGGCGGTCCGGCAGCGCCGGCGCCGGGCCGCGCGGATAGGCCATGGTTTCGCAGCCGCGCTTCAGGCGATGGGCGATGGTATCGAGGACAAACATGGAGAGGACGGTCGCGGTTTCAGAGGTCGAAGCCGCAATAGGAGAGGTTGAAACTCTTGTTGCAGATCGGAAAATCCGAGATCGCCTGCCCGCGCAGCGCGAGGGCCAGCCCGATCCAATTGTGAAACGAAGGATCGACGATTTTGTACCGCCGGAGGCGCCCGGCGGCATCGCTGAGCGCCACGTGGCAGACCTCGCCGCGCCAGCTCTCGACCAGCGCGACGGCAAGCGTGTCGGGCCGCGGCCGGGCGGGGTCGACGCGAAGCTCGCCCTCCGGAGCCGCCAGAAGCTGTTCCCTTAGCAGCTGACCGGACCGCTGCAGCTCGAGCCAGCGCACGCGGGCGCGGGCGAACACATCGCCGCCGGGCCAGACGGCGACCGGCATCTGGGCGAGCCGATACCAGCCGGCCGGGTGATCATAGCGAACATCGCGCACGAGTCCGCAGGCGCGCGCCGCCGGACCCACCAAGCCGAGCTCCGCGGCCCGCTTGGCGAACACCGCGCCGGTGCCTTCGAAGCGCGCCCGCACCGAGGCGGCATCCCACAGCCAGGCCGCCGCCTGCTCCACCTCTGCCAGGGCGCCCTCCAGGCGGGAGAGCAGGCGCGCCAGGCGCTCCGGCTCGAGGTCGAAGCGGCAGCCGCCCGGTCGCACCAGTCCCCGGCCGAACCGGTTGCCGCAGAGCAGCGCCGTGAGATTCAAAAAATCGCCTCGGATCTTTCCGCAGGCCGAGGCGGTGGGCAGGAAGGCGACATCGCCAGCCAGTGCGCCCAGGTCGCCGGTGTGGTTGGCCAGGCGTTCGAGCTCGAGGGCGACCATCCGCAGCCACTGGGCGCGCAGCGGCGCCTCGGCGCCCGCCAGGGCTTCCATGACCGACGCATGCGCGGTGGCGTGGCCGATCGTCGCATCTCCGGCGATCGCCTCGATTTGGCTCAAGGTGGCCCGATGCGGCCCGCCGGCCAGGGCCCCCTCGATGCCGCGATGCTGGTAGCCGAGGCCGATTTCGAGGTGCAGCACCTCTTCCCCCGCGCACTGAAAGCGGAAATGGCCCGGCTCGATGATCCCGGCGTGCACCGGCCCGACTGCGACCTCGTGGATTTCGCGGCCGTCGACGCGGAAGAAATCCCGGAGAGCGGGAGCGCCGGCGGAGGTCTGGCGCACCGGCTTGAGCCAAGGATGTCCCTCCGGGCCCAACCCATGCTGCTCCCAAAGCTCGCGCTCGAACAGGTGCGCTTGCGGATGGGTCGCGGTGAGGGCCGGGTAGCCTCCGGTGGCCGGAAGGCTGCGAGCCACCGCCAAGATGTTGTCGGTGTCGAACGCGAGGACGGCCGCGACCCGGGTGCCGCCGGCCTCCGGCACGCCAAACCACGCGCAGAGGCGGCCGCCGCGATCCAGTTCGGCCGCCGTCCGGCGGGCCAGCTCGGCCAGCGGCCACTCGGGCACCTGGGCCCAGGGAAGACTGGTGGCGTTCGCCAGCGGGGCAAAAGAGGCGGCGCTCATGGCGTGGGGAAGAGTTGGGCGACGGCCGCGGTCCAAGCGTCGCGGAGCACCGCCGGGGTCGCCAAGCCCAGCCAGAGCGAGAAACCCAGCAAGAGCAGCGGCGGGACAATGACGCTGGCGGTTTCGCGCACGCGCCGGTCAAGCGCCTTCGCGGCTGGGAGGTGCGGCCGGCCGTCGACGATCGCGAACACGAGCCGGGTGAGGCCGAAGAAGGCGAAGAGGAGCCCGGCGAGGAACAGACCCGCCGCCAGCCCGTGGCCGGTGGCGATGGCCGCCCGCAGCACGCGCAGCTCGCTGAAAAAGGGCCCGAACGGCGGGCAGGCGGTGACGGCGAACATGCCGGCGACGAAGATCGCCGCCGAGTGCGGCGTCACGGCGGTCATGCCGCTGACCTCGTCGGTCGTCCGCGCGCCGGCCGCGCGCCCGCCCTTGCCGGCGCGGTGGAAAAGCGCTCCATTGGTGGGGCTGTTGGTCCAGACGTGAAACAGGGCCGCCC
>CAZWMF010000544.1:0-3055 GCA_964634535.1 uncultured Opitutaceae bacterium
CGACCACGAAAATGACCGGCAGGGAGAGGACCGCCGCCAGGTTGAGCGCCTCGTGGATGTCGCCGGTGCTCGAGCCGCCGTCGCCAAAGAAGGTGAAGCCGACGGCGGGCCGGCCGAATCGGCGCTGCGAATCGGTGGTGCCGAGCACCGGACCGCACATCGTGCCGAGGTGGCTGATCATCGGGAGCGAGCGATTGCGCGGGTCGCCGTGGTGGATGTTGCCCTCGCGCGCCTGGGTCGGACTGTCGGCATTCGCAAAATACTGGTTGAGGTGTTCGCAGAGGTGCCCGCTCCAGATCAGGTGCCCGCCGAGGTCGCGGTGCGTAAAGGAAATGGCGTCGACCGACTTGTCCGCGAGCAGCGCCAGCGGAACGATCATGGCCTCGTTGCCCTGGCCGCCGGTGACCGTGCCCTTGATCAGCCCCTGACGGAAAAGTTCGAGAATGCGGTTGTCGACGGTGCGCGCGAGGTGCATCCACGCGTAGACGGCCAGGCGCGCGGCACCCGGGTCGCGGTCGAGATCGGCCGGGCGGAGAAGGCGGGTGCCGAGAATGGCGGGCGGAGGAGGGAAGGGCATCGCTGGGGGGGCGGAGGGGAGCGGCCGACTCGAAGGTCGCGGGCTAGGCTGGCAGAGCGGGGCCGGGGCGAGGCGGCGGAAGGGGCGTCATGGGTTGTCGATCTTGCGGATGCGGGCCACATGCCGGCCACCCTCGAACTCCGTCTGCAACCAGGTGTCCAGGATGCGCAGCGCGAGATCCTCCGCCACCGTCCGCTGCCCGATGGACAGCACGTTGCCATCGTTGTGGGAGCGGTTCCATATGGCCAACTGCTCGTTCCAGCAGACGCCGCAGCGGATGCCGCGGACGCGATTGGCCACGATGGCCTCGCCGTTGCCGGAGCCGCCGAGCACGATGCCGCGTTCGAAATCGCCCCGGGCGACCGCCTCCGCGACCGGCCTAATGAAATCGGGAAAGTCACAGGGGGCCTCGGAGTCGGTGCCAAAGTCGCGCACGGTGTGGCCGCGTTCCAGCAGCCAAGCCTTGAATGCTTCCTTGTACTTGTAGCCGGCGTGGTCGGAACCGATTGCGATCGAAAAAGTTCTCATTCGAGCAAGAGGAGGGCGTGCCAGAAAGCGTCGGCGTCGGCAAGATCAGGCAGCAGGGCGGTGGGCCGGTGGGCGGACAGGTCCGCCACCGTGTGGCCGCCGGTGGCCACGGCCAGCGACTTGGCGCCGAAGGCGCGGGCGCAAGCGATGTCGTGCGGGGTGTCCCCGATCACCCACGTGTCGCCGGGCGCGAACGCCACGCCCAGGCGCTCCCGCGCCCGTCGGAGGGCGTGCGGCCCGAGGTCGTCGCGCCGTTCGCTGTCGTCGGCGAATGCGCCAAACGAGAAGAAGTCCCACAGACGGTGGTGCGCGAGCTTGACCTGGGCGCCGCTGCGCAGGTTGCCGGTGAGCAGCCCCTGGACATAGGCCGGCCGGCCGGCGACGTCGACCAGGCGCTCCCGGGCGCCGGGCAGGATCCGCGGCGCGCCCGCGGCCAGCGAACCGGGCAATTCCGCCAAATAGGCCGCCGCATACCGTTCGAAATTGGCCTCGGTGGCCGGAATCCCATGTTTGGCAAAGATCTGCCGCATGATCCAGCGGTCCGTGCGGCCGGCGAAATCGATGTCGCTCAATAAATCGATGATAGAAAATGCCTTATCTAGCCCGGCGCTCATCGCCCTGATCCCGGCGCCTCCGGAACTTAGGAGGGTGCCGTCGATGTCCCAAAGAAGAAGAAATGGCATCTGGATTAACAAACGGTTACGATTAAACAGTCGGGGCTGAGGCATTCCGTTGAAACCAATGCCCGGACGGCGCGTCAGATCATTCAGAAAGGTACGGTAATGAAAACCACGATTCTCATCCGGTTCGTCGATCCGTCCCGGATTGCCGGGCCCGGATGCGATTGCCCGGAGGCCCCTCTATGAAAATCCATACGACGATTGCTTTCGCCGCGGCGCTCGGCGCCGTCGTTCTGCTGGCGGGCTGCTCGACCCCGCAATCCCGCATTGCGGGCGATCCGGCGGCCTATTCGGCCCTGCCGCCGGATCAACAGGCGCTGGTGAGCGCCGGACGGATCGGGGTCGGGATGAACATGGCGGGCGTGAAGCTGGCCCTGGGCAGTCCCGATCGCATCACGGTCCGCTCGGATGCGAAAGGGGAAACCCAGGTCTGGCACTATGTCGAATACGCCTATGTGGACGGGCCCTATCTCTATGGCGGATGGTACGGCGGACGGGGTCGCCGGTGGGGCGGCTGGTACGGGGGCGGCTGGTGGGGCCCGTACGCGGGCGAACCGGTGGCCTCCTACGAGCGCTTCCGCGTGGTGTTTCGCAACGGCGCGGTGGCCTCGTTCAGCCAGGAGTTGCCGCAGTAGCGCTCAGGTCGCGGACCTCGACGTCCACCCGCATCTCGCGCGTGGGCGAACCGCGGTAGGTTCCGCTGACCGGCCGGATGTCGCCGTAATCGCGTCCGACCGCGACGTGGATGTAGCGCTCGTCGGCCGGCCGGTCGTGGGTGGGATCCCAGGACGCCCACCCGTAGCCGGGCACGTAGGCTTCGATCCAGGCATGCGATGCCTCGGTCTGGCCTTCGACGCGCTGCGTGTTGAAAAAGTAACCGCTGACATAGCGGGCGGGAATGCCGGCGCACCGGCACAGCCCCAACGTGACGTGGGCGAAATCCTGGCAGACGCCGGCCCGCAGGCGAAGCGCTTCCGAAGCGAGGGTGTCGACGCCGGTCGCCTGGGGGCGGTAGACCAGGCTGCGGAACACGTGGCGCGCCAGGGTCCGCACGCTGGCCCAGATCATCTCGGGCTCGGGCAGCGCCTGCGCGGTCGCGCGCATCAAATCCTCGTCGAGGGGGACGTACTTTGAGGGTTGGAGAAATTCGGATTGGGGGTCGAACTCGTCCGCGGTTTCGGGCGCATCGAGTCGGGCATCGGGCACCGGGTCGCGCTCCGCGTCGGGCTGGGTTTCGATCTCGGACTCGGCCGCGACCACGAGTTCGGTA
>CAZWMF010000545.1:0-3048 GCA_964634535.1 uncultured Opitutaceae bacterium
GAGCGACCTGGATCGGGAAGACGCTCAGCCGATAATAGAGATCCTCGCGGAAGCGTCCGGCCTCGGCATCTTTCTTCAAGTCGCGGTTGGTGGCGCCGACGATGCGCACATCGGCGTGCCGCGTGCGGTCTTCGCCGACGCGCTCGTAGCGCCTTTCCTGTAAAATGCGCAGCAGCTTCGCCTGGAGATCCAGGGGCACCTCGCCGATTTCGTCGAGAAAGAGCGTGCCGCCATCGGCCGCTTCAAAGCGTCCGGCCCGGTCCCGGACGGCGCCGGTGAAGGCGCCTTTCACGTGGCCAAAGAATTCGCTCTCAAAAAGCTCCTTCGGGATCGACGCGCAATTGACGCGAATCAGCGGACCGCCCCGGCGGGAGCTCCGCTGATGAATCTCGTGGGCGACCAGTTCCTTCCCGGTGCCGGTTTCACCCGTGATCAAGACCGAGGCGTCGGTCGGCGCCACCATGTCGATCTGCGAGACGACCTGCTGCAGGGCGGCGCTTTGGCCGACCAGGACCCCGAAGGCCTTGGCCTCGACGACTTCCTCCTGCAGATAAGCGTTCTGTTGTTCGAGCTGCCGCTTCAGCCGCTGGATTTCCTCGAACGCTCGCGCGTGGGCGATCGCGCCGGCCACGTGGTCGGCGAAAATCCGGCCCCAGATTGCCGCCGCTTCCGGAACGTTTTGCCGGCTGAAGGCCGCGATGACGCCGAGAATCTCGCCCTTGAAGACGATCGGCACGACGTTGACGCCGCGGATGCGTTCGGCCTTTAGCCAACCGATATGCGACAACTCCGCCGGGTCGCGATCGAGGTCTCTCAGCACCACTTGTTTTCCCGTCTGCGCGATTTTGCCGGCCAGGCCGACGCCCACCGGTATCCGGACAAAGGGATCCTTTTGGGGACCAGTTGGGTCGGCGGGCTCGCCGCCCCCAGTCGGCGGATTCGCCCCCTCGCCCACGGCGTGAAGGCAATTGTCCGACTTGTCGAGAAGCCACATTCGGACGCGGGCAATGCCCGGTCGCGTGAGCAGGAAGCGCTTCAGGGTCTCCACAATCTCGTCGAGCGACGGTTTCTGCGCGATCTCGAGAAGCAAGTTGATCGCCAATTGCGGCTCGAAGCGATTTTCAGCGTCAGATTCCAAGGGAAGACTCGTGAAATTCAGGGACGAATTTTCAACCACGAATCGTACGATATTTAGTATGTCCGAATTCTCGAACCTGACTCCACATTATCCGAAATATCTTATATAATTATGTATTAGCAGCTTATGAATATTTATTGAATTGGCACGGCGCATGCCAAGACGAGTTGAAACAAATCAACCCGCTCTTCACCCATGAATGCCGTCCAAGACCTTGCCGAAATCCAAATCAACCCCGACTCCGCCGCGTTGACGGCTCCACCCGGGCTGTCCGAAGACCGAGCGCCGAAAATTGCCGTCGCGGTCCCGGTGCCCGGGGCGACCAAGCCAGGCCGTCGGCGCGCTTTCCTGATTGCGGCCGCGGCTATCGTCGCGGGAGCGGCCATGGGCGGCTATTATTGGGCGTTTGTCGCCCCGTACGAATCGACCGACGACGCGTTCGTCGAAGCCGACATAACGCCGATTGCGCCGCAGGTTTCCGGCCGCGTCCTCCGCGTCCCGGTTTCCGACAATCAGGCGGTGCAGCCCGGCACCCTACTCTTCGAAATCGACCCGAGCGATTACCAAACGCGGGCCGACCAAGCCCGCGCCGAACTCGCCGCGGCCCGCGGTAAACTTGCCGAAACCGTCGCCCAGATATCGGTCGACCGGGCCAAGGTCGCGCAAGAGCGGGCGAGTGTCGCAGCCGCCGAGGCCGAGGCGTTGCGGGCCGAGGCCGACTTTCGCCGCTTCCAAGATGTGGGAAGCCTGGCCGTGTCCGCAAGCCAGCTCGATCTGGCGGGCACGCAGGCGCGCACCTCGGCGGCTCAGGTGACCGTGGCCCGCAACCGCCAGCGGGCGATGGAGGCCCAATTGGATCTCGACGAAACTGACATCCCGACGGCCCAGGCCGAGGTGCGGCGCGGGGAGGCGGCGCTTCGCCAAGCCAACCTGGATCTCTCGTATACCCGGGTCGTGGCTCCCGTCGCCGGCTTCGTGACCCATCGCGGCATCCAGCCCGGGGACTACGTTCAAGTCGGTCAGCCGCAACTCGCGCTCGTGCCCCGCCGGATCTGGATCATCGCAAACTTCAAGGAGACGCAGTTGGCCCGCATGCATCCGGGCCAGCCGGTGGCGATCACGGTCGACGCCTACCCGAGTCTCGCGCTCACCGGGCACGTCGACAGCATCCAGGCCGGCGCCGGCGCCCGGTTCTCCCTCTTTCCGCCGGAAAATGCCTCGGGAAACTACGTGAAGGTGGTCCAGCGCGTGCCCGTGAAGATCGTCCTCGACCCGGCCGGAACGGAGCCGGTGCTAGGCCCCGGCATGTCCGTGGTGCCCGAAGTCCGGGTGCGTTGAGCGTCCTTCACCCGCCAATCCTGCGCGCCATGCAAGCCGACTCAACCCTTCCGGCGGCGAGCGCCGAGTCGCCGCCCAACATCAATCCGTGGTGGATCGCGCTGGCCGTCATGCTCGCGACCTTCATGGAGGTGCTCGACACCTCGATCGCCAACGTCTCGCTTTCCCACATCGCGGGGAGCCTGTCGGTCTCGACCGACGAGTCGACCTGGGTGCTAACGACCTACCTCATCTCCAACGCGATCGTGATCCCGAGCACCGCCTGGTTGGGCCAAAAAATCGGCCGGAAGCGCTTCCTCCTCGCCTGTGTCGGAATCTTCACGCTTTCCTCGTTCCTGTGCGGCGTGGCCACGAGCCTTCCGATGCTGCTCGTCATGCGGATCGTGCAGGGGGCGGGCGGTGGAGCGCTGCAACCGATCGCGCAGGCGATCCTCCTCGAAAGCTTCCCGAAGGAAAAGCACGGCCAAGCGATGGGGATCTACGGCCTCGGAGTCGTGGCCGCACCGATCATCGGGCCCGTCGTCGGCGGCTGGATCACCGACAACTACAGCTGGCGCTGGATTTTCTTCATC
>CAZWMF010000546.1:0-3036 GCA_964634535.1 uncultured Opitutaceae bacterium
TGCCGAATCCGTTCGACAGGTACGGAATTTCCCCCCGCCGCGGCATCTTCTTCAAAATGTATCGAATCGTGGATTTCGCCAAGGCTGGGTCCACATAGCACAGCGGCAGGCTGTGCTGCAGTTGGTCGCGAGGCGCCGCGGTCATGCCCATCTCATAGTCATAGGTTTCCCCCTGGGGAATAAAGGTCTCGTGATAGTACTCGCTATAGGTGGCCATCGCCTCGAGCACGTAGGCGTGCCAGGTCATTTCGCGCCGCCAGACAGGATCCGATTCGCGGGCGAAGTTCGGCAGCCGACGTTTCCAATCGTCGCGGAAGAACGGCGCCGTCTTGGCGACATCCACCCGCTGCCGCAACGCGGTCACAACACCGTCCTCGCCCTGCGGAATAATGCTCACGAGCCAGTGCAGCGTCCGTTCCTCTCCCGGCCCGAGCCTCGTGCTGAACCGCTCGCCCAGGAAGTGTCCGCCCGAGGCACCCGACTCGGTGAACATCTCGGCTCGTTCAAAGCCGTTCGGGGAAGTCAGCCCGACAAGCGCCAGTGAGGGTGGAAATGCGTCGAAGCGCGAGGCCTCCGTTCGACCGCGCAGCACCGTTGGATCATCCGACTCGGCTGCTATGTCGCATCGCAAAGCGAGGTCCTTTTGACTCACTGAAACGTTATGCACGTAGTGCACGATGCGCTTAGCCGGGGGTTGAAGCCGGTCGATCATGGCCTCGTAATTCGCCAGGACCGCCTCCTCGTGCGTCAGTGAGACGGCATGCGTCCCTTGGTTGCGCAAAGTGACCGATACGACGAAACCCGGCATACCCTCATTGATGTGTTGCGACGGCGCGACACTTATCGTGCGAACTACGCTCAGGCCATCGTCAAGCGCGTATTCAAACTGTGCGAATCCCGTGCCGAAAGACCGGCGACAGATCGCAGGATCGGCGGCGAGCGAATCGAGACCGACAAGGGAGTAACAAGACTCCCCATGGGGAGTCTTCACCCGCAGCACGGAGCGATTCGCGCCGTAGCTGTTGCCCGCCGCGTTCAGGCGGGCCCACGACCGTTCGCCGGTGATAATCTGCCAGATGCCGCTGCCATGCACAAAGAGCGTGAGTCGGTAGTTCCCGAGCAGAAAGATTGGATCCTGCCGCAAGGGGAACGGCCCGCCATCCGCATCGTGCGTTTCAATCGGCAGCTTCGCCGCCAGGACGTACGCGGGTAGCCCCTGCGGGTCTTCGATCCAATGGCCAATAGGTGAAGCTCCGGCGACTGGGATAAATGCGAGTGATGAGGCGAGCATACAGAGTGGTTGTCTCATGGGGTCTTGTTCAAGGACGTGCGATGGCGCGAACGCCAGGACGACTCGATTTCCTCCAGCGAACGGTTCTTGGTTTCGGGCATGATCAAGGCAAGGCACGCCAGGCAAAACAGGCTGCAGCCCGCGTAGAGCCAGAAGATCGCTGCGGGTCCGGTGGCCTCCTTGAGCATGGGAAAGGACTGGGTGACGGCCCAATCGGCCCCCCAGATGCAGAGAACCGCCACGGACATGGCCCTTCCGCGCAGTCGGTTGGGGAAAATCTCCGAGATCGCGATCCAGGTGATTGGGCCGGTCGATACAGCGAATGCCGCCACGAATAGGACCAAAGCGACGAGCACACCCAACCCGGGCGCCGGCGCGGCTAGATACCAACCAGCCAATGCCAGGGAAGCTGTTTGAGCAGCCGTGCCGATGAGCAGCAAAGACCGGCGTCCGCTGCGATCGACAAGCCCAAGGGCGACTAGGGTAAAGACGAGATTGACCACGCCGATTATAATCGTCTGGGCAAACGCCGATCCTGTGGTGCCTCCCGTTGCCTTGAAAATCTCGGGCGCAAAGTACATCACCGCGTTGATCCCGCTGATTTGGGAGAAAACCGCAAGCGCGACGCCGACGATCAACGGGCGTCTCCACTGCGGCGCCCACAGTTCACCTGCTGCTGCATGTTCAGTCGGAACAGCCATGGCGGTCAGGATGCGCTGTGCCTCGACAGGACCGTTCAAGCGTTCGAGGACGCAATTTGCACCCTCGATGCGACCTGCCTGAAACAGCCAACGAGGGCTTTCGGGAACGAACAGCAACAAAACGCCGAAAAGCCCCGAAGGAATCACGAGAGAGCCGAACATCCAGCGCCAACCGGACTCCACATTCCACGCGTGCGTCCCTTGCTGTTGGATAAACCAGTTAACCAGGAATACCACGAGTATTCCGATCACAATCGCGAGTTGATAGAGCCCCACCAAACGCCCGCGCATCTTCTCAGGCGCGATCTCGGCGATATACATCGGCGACAGCATCGAGACCGCGCCGATTGCAATGCCGCCGAGCAGGCGGGCCCATGCAAGTGCGGCCACGCTGGAGGCGAAGGCCGTTGCGATCGCCGACACGGCAAAGAGCAGAGCGCAGGCCAAGAGCACGGGCTTACGCCCGAAGCGATCACTTATCGAGCCGCTCGCGGCCGATCCAACCATGCAGCCGACGAGCAGGCTCGAAGCTGCCCATCCCGACATTCCCGCCGACATTTGGAACTTCTCGGTAAGAAACCCTATTGCGCCGGATACAACGGCCGTATCGTAGCCGAAAAGAAGGCCGCCAAGGGCGGCCACCATTGAGATCAGAAGAATTTGTCCACGGGCGTTGGCAGTCGGGGCGATAGGAGAATGGGCAGCAGGTTCAGTCATCGGAGCAGAGGCCAAATGGGGACGCACATCCTTCGCGGCAAACGCGGAGGAGGGTGTGCCACCACGATTCCATCCACGGTTCAAAGGTCAATCGGGTGACCTACGAAACCGATCTACTAAATCCTTCCGGCCCAGCGCGCAACATTTGCAACCCGTTGCGCATCCGCCTGCGGCTGATTAGCGGATGATCAACCAAAAAAGCAGTCTAAAGCCGAAAGATAACTCTTCGATGGCGCCTCCCTGCCAAGCTCCCAATCACCATCGATAGCATCGTGAACACCTACAGCGGAATAAACCCCATTTGGTTCCACCTGGAATCTGTTGGTA
>CAZWMF010000547.1:0-3035 GCA_964634535.1 uncultured Opitutaceae bacterium
AAGCCGGATGATGGCCTCGACCACTGCTGTTGCGGGGTCCATTTCGCCCTCCGTTTAACCGGAACGCACCCTATCCGGTATCGACGGATGGGGCAAGGGAAATGGGCCAAATCACGGGGATGTTATTTCGGTATAGGTGTGTCCCATCTAACGCATAGGTTGGGTTCGGGGGCGTGATTGTGACAATCGCGGAAGGGTGATTAAGTTACCCCGTGTTGAACCCGGAGCGACTCGAATGAGCAAGCGGCGCAGCCACGTTCTCGGTTTCAAGGCGCACGACGCGGAGCGCGATCTGCTCGATGCCGCAGCCGAGTCGGCTGATTTGAGCCTGTCGGCATGGATGCGCGCCCGTTTGCTGCGCGCGGCTCGGGCGGAATTGGCCGCCCTGAAGACGGAGCCCGACGCCCAAGCCGCCGCCTAGCGGGGGCAGCCATGAGCAACAGCCTGGAAAGTTATGCCCACAAGGCGGCAAAGGCCGTGGTGGTTTCTTGGTTGCGCGGTGCCGCCAGGGAAGTCGGGTGGGACCAGTCCGCCAGCGTGGCGGGTCTTTTTTGGCGGGTTAACCGCGGCGCTCCCTGTTGGGGGATTTGGGAGGAATACCCGTTTATCGGCGACGGAAACGATTGTCATTGCGTGTGGGACGAACGTGGCTGGCCAGACGACCGCACGCCGACCCGTGACGAATTGATAAAAAAAGGAACGCCACCAGTCGCGATTGCTGACATTGCAGTGCAACACAAGGGAATGATTATCTACGCCATTGAGATTGTTCACCGGCATCCTTTGACCGACCAAAAACGGGATTTTCTATTTCGGCTGGACTGCACAACCCTCGTTGTTTCTGCCCGATGGGTGCTGAACCAGGTTGCTCCCCCCTCTCGCTTTCGGGTGTCGGAAATCATCAACCGGGCGGCGCGCGTTGAGCGGCTCCTGGTGGTGCCGGAATGAGCGTGTCCGCGCAATTCGACTTCGAGTCGTTGGCCCGCTCGCTGCTGTCGAGCGCCCCCAACCTGCTCCCCCAGTGGTTCCCGGCCGGGCGGTTCCTTGGCCACGAGTTCGTGGTCGGCGACTTGTCCGGTTCCCCCGGCGAGTCGCTTTCGGTCAACGTCCGCACCGGCAAGTGGGCGGACTTCTCGACCGACGACCGTGGCGGCGACCTGATTTCCCTGTTTGCCGCCAGCCACCATCTGAGCCAACTCGACGCCGCCAAGCGGCTCGCCAACGGCCAGGGCTTTGTCGGCACCGTTCCGGCATCCGCCAAGCCCAAGGGTCCGGTCCCCCCGGAATGGGACTGCATTTTCCCGATCCCCGCGGACGTGCCCGAACCGCCCCCCGAGCACCCGACATACGGCAAGCCCACCCACGTCGCCCAGTACCGCGACCGCGCCGGGCGCCTACTGGCGTTCGTCTACCGCTGCGAACCGCCGAACGAGCGCAAGCAGGTGGTCCCGCTGACGTGGTGCTGCCGGAAGGACGGCCGGCAGGAGTGGCGCTGGCAGTCCCTTCCGAAGCCGCGCAGCCTCTACCACGCCGAGTTGCTGGATCAGTTCCCCCAGGCGCGCGTCTTGGTGGTCGAGGGCGAGCCGAAATGCGACGCCGCCAACGGCCTGCTTCAGCCCGATCTGGTCGCGGTGGCCTGGCCGAACGGCGCGCAGTCGTGGAAGAACGCCGACTGGTCGCTGCTCACCGGCCGCGACGTGGTGATCTGGCCCGACGCCGACGAACCCGGCATCGAGGCCGGCAAGCAGATTGGTGCCCGACTCGGGCGCCACCGCGCCACCGTTCGCCTGCTCGAACCGCCCGCCGACGTGGCCAAGGGCTGGGACATCGGCGACGCCATCCGAGGCGGCTGGGACCGGGCCAAGATCCTCCAGTTCATTGATCCGCCGAAGGAACCGCCCCCGCAGGACGCGGACGCCAAACCGGACCTGCCCCTGGTCCGGGTCATCAACGGCCACCTCCACCAGACCGCCAGCCTCGGCGAGCAAGCCCTGGCCACCTCGAAGCTGCCGATTTTCCAGCGCGGCCGGTCCCTGGTTCGCCCGATCCGCTCCGAGGTCGCCGCCTCTCGGGGCCGCACCACGCTCGGCGCCGGGCTGGCCGACATCGGCGGCCCCGCGATGACCGATCGCCTCTGCCGCGCCGCCCGCTGGGAGCGTTACGATGCCCGCGCCAAGGACTGGCGCCGCATCGACCCGCCCGCCTCGGTGGCCGCGACCATTCTCAGCCGGGTCGGCGAGTGGACCTTTCCCCCGGTTGCCGGGGTCATCACGACGCCAACCATGCGGCCGGACGGCAGCCTGCTCACCCAGGCCGGCTACGACGCCGCGACCCGGCTCTACCACGCGGTCGATGAGGCGATCGACATCAGCCGCTACGTGCCCGCCAACCCAACCAAGGCAGACGCCGAGCGGGCGCTGGCCGACCTGCAATACCTGCTGAAGAACTTCCCCCTCACCACGGAGGTCGATCACGCGGTCGCCCTGTCGGCTCTGATTTCCCCGGTCATCCGCGGCGCCCTGACGGTCGTCCCGATGCACGCCTTCCGCGCCAGCACCGCCGGCACCGGCAAGTCCTACCTGGTGGACCTTGCCTCGGCGATCGCCACCGGCCGCCCCTGCCCGGTCGCCTCGGTCGCCAAGACCGACGAGGAAACCGAGAAGCGCCTCGCCGGCCTTCTTCTCGCCGCCTTCCCCTTGGTCTGCCTGGATAACGTGAACGGCGAGCTGGGCGGCGACCTGCTGGCCCAGGCAGTCGAGCGCCCCATTGTCCAGATCCGGCCGCTCGGCACGTCCGACATCATCGAGATCGAGTCGCGTGCCTCCGTCTTTGCCACCGGCAACGCTTTGCGGGTCCGCGGCGACATGACCCGCCGCACCCTGATCGCCACCCTCGACGCCGGGGTGGAGCGCCCCGAGTTGCGCGCCTTCGACTTTGATCCGGTCGATACCGTCCTGGCCGACCGGGGCCGCTACGTCGGTGCCTGCCTGACCATCGTCCTCGCCCATTCCCGCATCGACACCACGGCCCGCCCG
>CAZWMF010000548.1:0-3034 GCA_964634535.1 uncultured Opitutaceae bacterium
GCGTCGATCTGGCGGCGGGCCGGGTCGGCGTCAAACCAGGCGATCGTGCGGGCGATGCCTTCCCGGTAACGCGTGGTCGCCACGTAGTCCGGCACAAAGCGCTTGATCTTCGTGTTGTCGAATAGCGCCGAGTTGGCCTTGTCGCCCAACAGGGTGCCGACCATGTCGGGCAGGCAGCCGCAGATGAATTCCGAGGCCATGTGGACCAGGACGGGCCGCGCCACGCCCGCCGCGTCCGCCGTGGCCGCATAGAGGTCGTTCCAGCTCAGGGCCTCTTCGGAGGTGATGTGAAAAGCGTGGCCGATCGCGCCCCCCTGGCCGAGCAGGCCCACGAAGGCCTTCGCGAAGTCGGAATTGTGGGTGATGGTCCACAGCGTCAGCCCGTCGCCCGGCACGATCAGGGGCCGGCCGCGCCGCAGCCGGTCGATCGCGGTATAGCTCATGGTCCAGCTGTTGACCGCCAGGGGCACCACGGTGTCGCCGTACGTGAGCGACGGGCGGACGATCGTCGCCGGGAACTGTTCCTCGCGCAATGCCCGCAAGAGACGCTCCTCGCAGGCGATTTTTTGGCGGCTGTACTCCCAAAAGCGATTCTCGAGCGGCGTGGATTCCGTGATGAAGGGATGGCCGCGCAGCGGCTTCTGGTAGGCGCTCGCCGAGCTGATGAAGACGTATTGGCCGGTGCGGCCGCGGAAAAGTCCGATGCGCTCCTCGATCTGCTCGGGCGTGAACGCGAGAAAATCGGCCACCGCATCCCAAGTGCGGCCCGCCAACACCGCCTCCGCCTGGGCCGGCTCGTTGATGTCGGCCACCAGCGTGGTCGCGCCCGCGGGCGCCGATCCGCGCTTGGCCCGGTTGAGCACGGTGACCTCAAAGCCCCGCGCCACTGCCACCTGGACGCAGGCCGTGCTTATGATTCCGCTGCCGCCGATGATCAGGAGTTTCATGCGCAGCGGAGAGCATGGAGATAAGCCGCCCCGCTGCAAGCGGCCACGCCGCCGCCAAAAAGCGTGGGTCCATCCCGCGTCCCGCCGCAGCCGAAAATGAAGGCGAACCGCATCGCGCCATAACCCCCCCAGGGCGAAGGCGGATCTCGTCCCGCCGTCCCCCCCCAGAGCGAAGGCGGACCTCGTCCCGCCGTAGCCCCCCCGGGGCGAAGGCGGACCGCGTCCCGCCGTAGCCCCCCCGGGGCGAAGGCGGACATTTTCCTTGCCTCAGCCCCCGCCCGCACCTGCGATTCCAGCAGATTCCCCCCGACGATGCCGACATCACGGCGCGATTTCCTCGGCGCCTCCCTATGTCTAGCCGGTGGCGCGCTCCTGCCCCGCGCGCTGCGGGCGCAAACCGCTGCGAACGACCGGTCGTTCGCAGCCGGAGCCGCCGCTTTTACCGACGCCCTCGGCCCGCGGCGGCATCGCCTGCTCGACAGTCGTCTCCGCACGGTCAACGCGGACATCCGCGCCCGGGGTTTGCGGCTGATCCGCGGACTGCCCGGCACGTTTCTCACGGGATATCCCTACAACGAATTCTACGACTGGGACCTCTATTTCGAGAACCTCTACCTCTCCTACTACGGCGTCTGGCCCTATTGTTTCACCAACCTCCAGGCCTTCCTCGATCGGCAGGCGCCCGACGGCTACATCAACCGAAGCCTCATCAAGCGGCGCGACCGGCAGCATTTCAAACCGTTCCTGGCGCAACTCGCGGTGTTGGGATGCCGGCAGAATCCAGACCGGTTCGCGTGGTTCCGGGGCCGCTATTACGAGCGGCTGCAACGCTACCTGGAAAAATGGTTTTCCTACGATGGCGACGGCAATGGCCTGCCCGTCTGGAATTCGGCGGATGCGGCCGGAACCGACAACCAGTGGAGCCGGGCCGGCGCCCTGGCCTCGTTTTCCATCGAGGGGGTCGATTTGGCGTCCTATTTGGTCCGTGAACTGCGCGCCATGGCGGTTCTGGCGCAACACCTGGACCAACCGCGGGATGCCCGGGATTTCGCGGCGCATGCGGACCGCGTCGGCGAGTTGATCAACCGCGTTTTCTGGGACGAGACCGACGGGATGTATTATGACCGCAATGAACGGACCGGCCGGGCAGTGCGCGTAAAGTCGGCCACCAACTTCGGACCGCTGTTCGCCGGCGTCGTACCTCCGGCGCGGGCCCGGCGTCTCATCGAAGAGCATCTGCTGAACACCCAGGAATTCTGGCTGGCCTACCCGGTGGCCAGCTATGCCCGGACCGAACCGGATTATTATCAGGGCTCGCACCACGAGTGCAATTGGCGCGGACCAACGTGGGCGCCGACCAATTACATGATTTTTCAGGGATTGCGCAGGGCGGGATACGCCGATCACGCCCGTGAATTGTCCGCGCGGCTGTTCATGATGGCCCTGGAACGCAATCCGGTCCTGCGCGAATACTATAATGCCGAGACGGGGGATGGATTGGGGCAGACCCGGTTTTGGGGCTTCACCGCGCTTTACTACGGCATGCTGCTCGAGTCCTACGTGGGCTATGACGCCTCCGACCTGCACAGCCCGTTCGTTCCGATCGTACCACGCGCGCTCGGCATCGGGTTTGCCGAGAACCCCGCCCCGGCTCCGCCGGCGATTTCCGGATCCTGAGCCGCTGGGTTAACGGAAATGTCCGCGCCAACCCCGACACCGTTAACTCGAATACGCGCGCCGGTACGCCTGGAGAGGTGCCGCCGAGCGGCAAGCTACCTCGCCATCACCCCTTGCACAATCGAGCCCACTCTCCGCCGTAGCCGAAATCGGGCCCACGCCCCGCCGTAGCCTCCGGCGAATGCGGGCCCTCGGCCCGCCGTAGCCCGCGGCCATGGCGGGCCTGGCCCCGCCATGGCCGCAGGCGAAGGCGGGTCAGCCCACCAGCAACGCCGCTTCCCCGCCGCCCTTCGGATCCCCGCGCGAGCCCGCTGGCACGCCGTCGAACACGACGCGCACCTCCATTTGGGAAAGCGCTTCCATGATCCGGCGCTCGTCGCGGATCGGCCACCAATCGTAAAGATAGATTT
>CAZWMF010000549.1:0-3023 GCA_964634535.1 uncultured Opitutaceae bacterium
CGCCGCCCTGCATCGTGACCATCTTCAAGGCGGCGTGGTGGTTGCCCAGGTCGGTCGCCCCGGTGCAATCGGAAAGCACGAGACACTCATAGCCCCGATCGTTCGCCTCCCGCATGGTCGTATGCACGCACACATCGGTCGTGATGCCGGCGAGCACGAGGTTTTGGATCCGCCGCTTCTGCAGGACGAGGTCGAGGTCGGTGGCGTAAAACGAACCCTTCCCCGGCTTGTCGATGACGGATTCGCCCGGGAGCGGCGCCAATTCGGGGATGATCTCCCAGCCCGGCTCGCCGCGGACCAGGATCTTGCCGCATGGCCCGGCGTCGCCAATGCCGGCGCCGATCCGCCGGCTGCGCCAGCGCTTGTTGTCCGGCAGGTCGGCCAGATCGGGCCGGTGCCCCTCGCGCGTGTGCATCACCTGATAGCCGAGCTTCCGGGCGGCGGCCAGAACCCGCTGAATGGGCCCGATCGGCGCCCGGGTGAGCGAGAGGTCATAGCCCATCCGGTCCACATACCCGCCCCGGCCGCAGAAGTCGGTCTGCATGTCGATGACCAGTACGGCGGTGTTCTCCGGGTGGAGTGCGCCGTTGTACGGCCAGGGATAGGGGTCGGCGGTAACCGTGCGGCTCATTCGGGGGGATGGCCGGTTCAGGCCGACTGGGTTTCGGCGCCGTGCACCGGTTCGGCCTCAGCGGGGGCCGGAGCCGTGATCGTGAACTTAGCGCAGCCGATGAAGATGCCGGAGGCCACCAGGTAGGCGAAGGCGACCGGCAGGGTCTCGCCCAAGCCGATGTGCTCGCCGTGCATGAAGCCGAAGAACGTCAACACCGCCCCGGCCGCCGCAAAACCCGAGGCCTTCTTGAAATTGCGGTCGATGACGCAGGTGGCGATCGCGCCCAGGACCAGGCCGGCCAGGATCGAGCCACCGCCGAGCGTCTGGAGGCCGTGGTAAAGGACGCCCTGGTCCTTCATTTTGGCGACGAGGTCCTCGGATACGACGAATGTGCCGGCCGCGGCCAGGGCTCCGGTAATCTGATTCAGGCCCCAGTTCGCCAGATGGGGCGTGAGGGCGAGCACGATGGCCGGAGCGTGCCGCTTGGGCGTCTCCTGGAAAGCCTGGGAGCCGATCAGCATGCCGATGTAGAGCAGGATCGGCAGGATCGCCACGGTGGGCACGAGGGCCAGGATGACCGCGATCGTGCCGAACCAGCACAAGAGGATGACGGATATGCCGGTGGCCGCCGAGTAGCCGATCCGGCCGCCCATCGCCTTCCAGCCGGGATGGCCGATGTAGACCGCATTGATGAATGGATTGCCCATGAGGCAACCGATGAGGCTCACGATGCCGTCGGCCGTGAGGACCCGCGTCGTCGGGTAACTGTCGCCGGCCACCGCGGCGCTCTCCACATTGTCCATCGCCTCGACCAGGTCGTAAATGCCGAAGGGAATCGCGGTGACGAGAATCGAACCGAGGTACTCGAATCCGCCGAAGACATGGCTGAAGGCGGGCACGGGCAGATGGAAGCCGAAGCTCGCGACCGAATCGGCGAGGCCCTTCACGCTCAGGCCGCCGAAGCCGAGCCCCAGGGCGTTGCTGCCCCAGGCGATCAACGTGCCGACCGCAATCGCCACCAAGCCGGCCGGCACACCCCGGAAATACCGGACGCCGCCGAACCAGCTCAGCAGAATGATGGCGAAGCAGACGATGCCGATGACCGGGGTCATGAAGACCTGGAGCGCCGGGCTCATCGAAATGAACGTGATCGAGACGCCGGCCAGCGTGCCGAGGAGCGCCGCCCGGGGCGTGATCCGCCGCACGACCGGGGCGATGAATCCGCCGATCATGAGGACAAAACTCTGGATGAAGACCCAGGTGAGCCCGGCCTCCCAGCCCTTGATCGGATCGCCCGTCTTGAGCGCGATCGGCAGCATGATGACCAGCGTGACGATGAACATGTGCGGCACGCTGATGCCGGATGGCAGCGCGCAGACGTCCGTGCGGCCGGTGCGCTTGGCGAGGCGGTAGGCCAGGAAGGCGTAATACAGCGTCGACAGGCACATCATCAGGCCGGTCGCCGGCAGGATGCGCCCGAAGACGATGGCGTCGGGCATTTTGATCACAAAACGGAGCAGGGCCGTGAGGGTCAGCAGATTGACGAGGATGTTGGTGCCAAACCCGAATAGCGCGTTCCAGTCTCCCGGCACCCAAAGTTTGGGGCGTGTCATGCTCATGATGCGTGGTTCCTTTCGTAGCTGATGGTTGCGACCGCGGCGGGATCAGCCCAACGCGGCCAAAAGGTGCTCGGACTGGGTCACCCAGCCAAAAATGCCCCCCTGGGCCTTGATCATCTTCAGACCCATCTCCTGAAACTCCGGAAAATAGGAGCCCACACAATCGGCCGGCACCAGGCAGTCGTAGCCGCGGTCGTTGGCTTCGCGCACGGTCGTGTGGACGCAGACCTCGGTGGTGACCCCGGTGACCACGAGTTGGCGGATGCCCCGGTTCTGCAGGATGGCATGCAGGTCGGTGGACCAGAAGGCTCCCTTGCCGGGCTTGTCGATCACCGGCTCGGTCGGCAGAGGGCTCAGTTCGGGGATGATCGCGTGGCCGGGCTCGCCCCGGACCAGGATCCGCCCCATCGGCCCGGGGTCGCCGATGCCAACCTTGCCGCCGCCGCGGACCCGCTTGGCGTCGGGCAGGTCGGTCAGATCCGGCCGATGGCCCTCGCGGGTGTGCACGACCTGGAGGCCGTGGCCCCGCCAGGCCGCGAGCAGCCGGCGGTTCGGCTCGATCGTGCGGCGCAGCTGGGACACGTCGTTGCCCAAGAGTTCGCCAAAGCCGCCCGGCTCGAGAAAGTCGCGCTGCATGTCGATGATCAACAGCGCGGTCGTGGCGGGCACGCAGGCGAACGGATAGGGTTCGGCGGGAACGCTCAGGGGGCCGGAGGACATGGGACGAGGGTGCGGGCCGGCGGCTCGATCAGAAGAAAATGGATACGCCGGTGTGGAACTGGTACAGGTTC
>CAZWMF010000550.1:0-3018 GCA_964634535.1 uncultured Opitutaceae bacterium
GTCGAATTCGCCATAAAAAATCTGCTCCCAGGGACCGAAATCCAGCTGGCCGTCGGTCACCGCAACCACCACTTCCCGCCCCATGATCGTGCGCTTGAGGTGGGCGTCGGCGTTGTCCTCGCCCCGGTTGTGGGCGTATTGGTGGTGGGGTTTTTCCGGGGCCAGCTTCTCGAGCCACTTTTCGAAATCGGCGTGCAGGCCCGACTCGTCATCGTTGATGAACACCGAGGCGCTGATGTGCATGGCGTTCACCAGGCACAACCCCTCGCGAATTCCGCTCTCGACTAAGGCCCCGGCGACCTGCGAAGTGATGTTGAGCAATTTTCGACGAATGGGGACTTCGAACCACAGCTCCTTGCGAAAGGACTTCATCGGCCCATCCTAGGACGCCCCGCCCGGCCCGTTCAACGATCGTTTGGACGGCCCCGCCCGGCGCTTTACCCCGTTTTCTGCCCATCCATCCGGCCCGCTTCCACCCCACCATGAACATCGGCATTCTGGTATTCGACCGCATGACCCAGTTGGATGCCACCGGGCCTTTCGAGGTCCTGGCGCGCATTCCCGGCGCCACCGTGACCCTGATCGCCAAGCGGCCGCGGGCCGTCCACGCCGAGCACGGCCTCACCCTCGTGCCCCACGCCGATTTCGAGCATTGCCCGCGTTTGGACGTCCTGCTGATCCCGGGCGGAGCCGGCATCGACAATCTCCTGCTGGACGACGCCGTCCTCGAGTTCGTCCGTCGCCGGGCGCGAACCGCCCGGTACGTGACCGCGGTCTGCACCGGTTCGCTCGTCCTGGCGGCCGCCGGCCTGTTGCAGGGCCGGCGAGCGGCCTGCCACTGGCTGAGCCTGCCCTTGCTCGCCGCCTTTGGCGCCAAGCCCTCGCGCAAGCGGATCGAGCACGACGGAAAGTTCATCACCGCCGGCGGGGTGACCGCGGGCATCGACTTCGGCCTGTGGCTGGCCGCCAAACTGGGCGGACTGACCGCGGCCAAGGAGATTCAGCTGTCGATCCAGTACGATCCGGAGCCGCCGGTGCGCTGTGGGACGCCCCGCCAGGCCGGCCCTCGCGTGGTCTTTGCGGTCGCCCGCAAGAGCGCCGCGGCAAGGCACAAGCGGGCCATAGTGGTGGCCGAGGCCGCGAGCCGACTGGCGTTGGCGCCTAAGAGGAAGGCGCCTTGAACTGCGCCAAAAACGCGCCGGGCCCGCTGCCCGGATCGTAGCCGCTGGCGCGCTTGATCTCCGCGCCGGTCGCGTCGGCCACGATGACCGTGGGATAACCGTCGATGTTGAATTTGTCGCTCAGGGCCGCGTTCTGTTTCTTTTCGGCGTCGGATTGGTCCTTGTGGCGCGGGAAGTCGACGCGCAGGAGCACGTAATCCTTGGAAAAATCCTTGAACTCGGCGGTCGTAAACACCTCGGCATCCAGCTTCTTGCAGTAGATGCACCAATCCGAACCGGTAAAATCCATCAGGATTTTCTTGCCCGAGTCGGCCGCGACTTTCTTGGCCGCGGCATAGTCGGTCATCCAGGTGTCGTCGGCCCGCATCGAGCAGATCAATCCGAAGGCGGCGGCCGCGAGAAGAATAAGGCGTAGGCGTTTCATGGGAGTCCGGGGAATCTACCACATTCCCCACCGGTGCGCCACCCCCCAAAAATCAATCCAGCCGCAGGATGAGGCCGCGTTGGGTGTTGGCCAAACCGGCCAGGAATACCCGGCAGCGCTCATAGGTTTGCCGCACGCTCTCCCGCTGGGCCGCCGATGGTTCCGCACCGCCCTCCCGCGCCAGTCGGTCGAATCCGGCCAGCAATGCCGCCTCGGACAGGTCGCCGACGGCACCCTGCATCGCGCGCACCTCCGCCGACGTAAAATACCGGGCCGTGCCGAAGCCCGAATCGGTGCCCGGGATGCCCCGGCCGCCCGCGCTGAGAAACGCCAGTTTCTCCTCGAGGGCGATGCGGGAAAGCAGGAACTGGACAGCCGGCCAGGACTCATCCAGGGCCACGTGCAAAGCCGGCGCCTGGAGGAATTCGGCCAAACCGGACCCTCCCCGCTCCAACTGCGCGAGCCGCACCTCTTCGACTCCGTACAGATAACAATTCATCGACACCGCTACCCCCGCTCCTACTCAATCGATGCGCATGTCCCGCCGCCAGCCCACAATTTGGGAATTCAACAAGGAGCTCCTGTTCGGCGAGCTCGGTTCATTCTTGGTCGCCTACTTCGCCGCGAACGCGGTCGCCCATTTCACCAGGATTGCGGCGATCATTTCCGGCACCGCCGTCGCCGGCACCTTGATCGGCGGCACGATTTTTTGGCTGATCGCCCGCATCGTCCACCAACGGGCGGGCAATCGCTGGTCCGCCCGGGGGCTCGCGGTCGACATTGGGTACTTTACGCCGGCCACGCTCGTGCTGAGCTTTCTCGTGTACGACCCGGCCATCTACCTCGTGTCGCACGCGCTCCTGGTCGGCGGCAGCAGCGTCGCCGCTTCGGTGATCGTGGGCCAGACGACCGCCTTCATCCTCTTCCTGGCGGGCATGAACGCCTACCGCATCATCTTGGTGAAAGTGCGAGGCCGGCATCTGTGAAGCCGGCGGGCGCGCCCGCCGCGATCCGGCGCAGGACGGCCCGCAATGCGTTGGCCTGTTCCGACGGATCGACCGGGGCTTGATGCCGGTTCAACCGCTCGCGGTACAACGGGCAGCGCTCCAGAAACGCCCGGATCATCGCCGGCGTCGGATCCTCGGAGAATTCCCCAAAGCCCGACTCGGCGAGAAAGAACGCGTTGATCGTCTGCTCAAACTGCTTCTTGAGCGGCACGCCGAAATACGGCTTCTTCAAATAGAATGCGTCCGAGATCAGCGAAAAGCCGGTCGTGCCGATGATCGCCTGGCAGCCGGCCAAATCGGGGAGAAAGGTGGGGCCGCGGCGCCGAAAGACGAGATTGCCCTCCTGCCCCACCCGATCCTCGCAATAGACGAGAAACGTCCGGTCGATCGTTCGCAGAAGCTCGAC
>CAZWMF010000551.1:0-3002 GCA_964634535.1 uncultured Opitutaceae bacterium
ATGAGGTAGGAAGCCTCGAGGGTGTAGTCGCCCACTTTGAAGACCTGCGGCTGGTCGTTGGCCCCAATCAGGACCGCCGACATCGTACCGTCGCCTTGATGCGCCGAAATCAAAGGCGCCAGTTGGGCGATCACGTCGTACGCACTGACCAAGTGCGGGTCGGGTTTGGCCGGCCGTTCAATGCCCATCGGCGAGAAGCCGATCGCATTATGGCGGCCGAAGGCAAAAAGCGCGCGGGTGCCCAGATCATTCGGCGGAAATCCCCGGGTTTCGGGAATCAAAAGGGGATTGCCCGATCGGGTGTAGAGCGAGCACGATTGTGCGAAATCGGCATCGTAAATGTCGGGTGAGATGATGTCGATATCGGGCGCACCGGCCCGCCAGACATCGAACACGTCCGACATTGGGGCGCCATTGGTCTTCTGGCCTTCCTTCGGGAAGGCCCATCCCCACGAATTCACGAACATCGGCAGCGGGTATTCCGCCTTTCCCCGCTGGGCAATTCGACCGACATAGCTGGCAAAATGCCAGGCCATAAAAATCTCGTCGCCGGCGACGCCCGATCCGAAGACCTCCTGCCACGTGCCGGAAGTCTTCGCCCCGGCCCCCATCCAGACCGCGAGGAGCTCGGGGATCAGCGTGGGCCGGTGTTTCGCCAAATAGTCCATGAGCGCAGCGGGCACCGGTTTGCCGTGATCGGCCGTCGCGAGCGCGGAACGGTCGCGACCGAAAATCTCATTCTCCACCTGCACCATGATGACCGTGTGGTTCTTTCCGTCCAAGGCCCTGACGTGTTTCAATAGCGCCGCAAAGGCCCGGGCGTCCGCCTCCCGGTTCTCCGGACTAAATGGGGTGAGCACCTCGATGCTCCGGCCATCCTGGGTTTGGACGCGCGGAAACCGTTGATAGTTCTCCTTTACCCAATTCGGTACATAGGTGGAGTAGCCATTTTTCCAGCTGCCGAACCACAATAGCACGAGCCGCAGATTGTGGCTGCGGGCGCCTTGGATAACTCCGTCGAGGACGCTGAAGTTGAACTTTCCCTCCTCCGGCTCGACCTGAGCCCAGGAGACCGCCGCCAAAACGCTATTGAGTTTGGTGTCGATGAGCTTGGGCCATTTCGAATTCAGATATTCGAGGCTTGTCGCCGTATTGTTTCCTAACTCTCCGGCCCGCATTAAGAAAGGCTGGCCGTCAACTATCAGTTGGGTGGCGGTTCCGCGCTTGCGGAGGTGGGGGATCTCGCCGGTTTGATCGCTGGCGCGGGCCGCCGTGTGGTCACCGACCATCCCGATTGCGATGGCGAGAACGGGAAGGAGCGAGGACAGACGGCTTCGGATGGGGACGGGCATGGGCGGACCCTCGGGGAATTCGCAGCGGAAAATGGGTTTCGGCTCAATAGGTGGCGACAGAGACGCGCAGAACCAGCGGCTCGGCGATAAAATCGAGCCCGCCGTCGGTCTGGTCGCCGTTCAAAATCCGCCGGACCCGGAAGACGCCGTTTTCGTAGGCGCCCTCCTCGACCCGCAAAAACTGGCGGTGGCGGCCCGCCGCGGTGGGTCGAAAATCGACCCGCGAGTAAAATCCCGTGACGAGGAACTGGCCCTCGCCGAGCTGGGCAACCAGCGCGCCGCCGATCGGCCGCGGATTGCCCGCCGGGCGTCCGTAACGCGCCCATACGCCGTAGGACACCGTCGCGTCCCAGGAACCGAATGAGAGGGTCTGCATGACCTGGCCGGGCTCCTCGGCGACCGCTTGGAGTTTGCCCTCGAAATTCAATCGAGCAATCTCGCGCGCCATTGGCGCGATTGCGCGGTAATTGTCCGCCCACGGCGCCACGAACTTCCTCGTTCCGGTCAACGCCCAGGGGGTGAGCAACTCGTCCTTCGGTCGGACTCCCGCGGGCACGGCATAATCCTTGGTGTAGTCCAGGCCAAAGGGCGAAAACCCGATGGCTTGGTGGCCGAGCGCGTAGAAAAAGAACCGCGGACTGCCGCCGGTTTCGGGAATGAAGAGCGCGTTATCGCGGCGGCGATAGACCTGCAGTACCCTCTGGTAGGCGACGGCGTCGGTGTTGTAGTCGTCGGGACAGAGCATATCGAGGGCGGGCGCGGCGGCCTTCCAGATCGGGATGACGTTGTCGGTTGGCCCGCCGTTGCCGAAGTTGCCGGTCACCTCGGGACCCATGACGTCGCGCTGGGCGGCGTTGGCGTAGAGCGGCAGCGGATAAACGGCCTTCCCAGCGGCGGCCACCTGCCCGACAAACGAGGCCACATACCATGCATGAAAATAGACATCGCCCGCGGGACCGAAGACCTTGGTCCAGGTGCCGCCGGACACCTTCCCCATCGCGGTAAGCACGGCGGCCGGCACGGGCTCGCCAAAGCGTATCTGCGCGGCGGGCGAATAGTCGCGGGGGCAATCCCAGGTGCCGGATTCGTTTTCGACCTGCACCATCAGCACGGTGCGCGGCGGATCGACCTCCTTCAGGTGGCCCATGAATGCGGCGAACGCCCGCTTGTCCGCCTCGAGGGTCGCCTCCGCGAACGGAGAGGGCGAGTCCACGGCCTCGCCCTGTGCATCGATCATATGCCGGTAGCGCTCGGGTTCGCGCTTCATCCACTCCGGCAGGTAGTGCATGTTGCCGTTTTTCCACGTGGCGAACCACAGAAGCACGAGTCGCAAATGATGGATTCGCGCCTGAGCGAGCAGCGTATCGACGACGCTGAAGTCGAAGTGTCCTGGCTGCGGTTCGAGCTGTTCCCAATAAACCGGAATCAGCACCGTATTGGCGTGCAGAAACTCCATCGCCGGCCAGACCTCCGGCAGCACCCCGGGCCAGCCGCTGGAGTTGTTGACCTCCGCACCCAGCATGAGGAACGGCGCGTCGTCGACGAGTAGGGCGCAGCGTCCGTCTTGTTGCACGTGGAGTGGCAGGGGCACTTCCCTGGCCATCCCGCAATCGTTCACGGAGGCGAAGGTCGCGACCAGGGTTTGAATCC
>CAZWMF010000552.1:0-3001 GCA_964634535.1 uncultured Opitutaceae bacterium
GGCCGGGCCAGCAAGGAGCAGATGGCGCGGACGGTGATGGCTCATCTTGGCCACGCCCGGGTGCTCGCCTCGGACGAGGCCGACGCCGTGGGCGTGGCCCTCTGCCATGCGTTCACCTGGCGCGAGTAATAATGCACGATTTTCGTGGGTGCAACTAAGGCTCCGGTTTCGGGGGCTGGGCTCTTGCGCGACAAGGAAAATACCTTAGGTTCGCTCCCATGGCACTGACGCCTGAGCAGATTGTGGAGGAGACGCAACAATGGCCAGAGGAGGTCGTTGCCGATTTGGTGGATAGAATTATGTTGGCCAAGTACGGCGGGATTGCCGCAGAAATTGACGCAGCTTGGCGCCGGGAGACGAAGCGCCGCTTGGCCGAAATGGAGAGTGGCCTGGTAAAGGAAGTCTCACTCGAGGAATCGCTCGCCAAGGCGCGTAGAATTCTCGGTCGGGAAGTTTGAAACCGATTCTCCATCCCGAGGCCGACGAGGAATTTGCGGAGGCTGTCCGCTATTACGGCGAGATCAGCCTGACGTTGGGCAATCGGTTTTACGACGCGGTATTGAGCACTCTTCTCATCGCGTCGGCTCATCCGAAGCGCTACCGCATGATCGATCCGCCCATGCGACGTATCCTGGTGCCGGGATTCCCCTATGCGATACTCTTTGCCGAAGGGGTCGAAGTCGTTCGAATCGTTGCGGTCATGCACCTGCACCGGGAGCCGAAATATTGGAAGGGTCGGACCGGAACGACCTGACGAGCAATGCCTCGGGCCAGTCGGCGCCCGTTGAATCCCGGTCCCAATTCGTGCGGTATTGGCGGCTAGGCGGTGAGCGTTTGCAGAACCTCGCCCAACTCGGAGCGGCGGTAGGGCTTGGCGAGCCAGCCGGAGAAGCCGCCGGCCGCACAGCGGGTTCGCAACTCGTCCTCGGTGCCCGGTCCACACGCGATCGAGCGCACGTCCGGATCGAATTCCTTCAATCGGGCGAGCGTCTCTTCCGCGGGCATCCCGCCGGGAACGCGCAGGTCGAGGATGACCGCGTCGTGCGGACGGCCCACGTCCCAGTACCGGCGGTATTGGGCGATCGCGTCCTCGCCGTCCCGGGCCAAATCGCACTTGTAGGCGAGCTGGTCCAGGAGGCCGGCCGCCAGGTTGCGCAACGCCTCATCATGGTCGACGACCAAAATGCGTCCGGTGCGGTAACGGCTGCTGCCCGACGCCTGCGCGCCGGAATAATGGGCGGGTCGGCTCCGCGGCAGGAATAGCGTGAAGACGCTGCCGGCTCCCACGTCCGAGTCGACGCCCACTTGACCGCCGAGCCGGCGCACGACCGCGAGGACGGTCGGCAGTCCCAGGCCGGTCGCGTGCTTGCGGGTCGTAAAAAACGGGTCCCAAATCTTCTCGAGGTCGTCCGGCGGGATGCCGCAGCCGTTGTCCCGCACCTCAAATTCCACGTAGTCGCCGGCCGGCAGCCCGGCGATTTCGTTCTCGGCCAGGGTGGCGTCGGCTGCGCTGAGCTGAATCCTCGGCCGGGGCGGGGTGGGGTTCATCGACTCGACCGAGTTGCGGACCAGATTCTGGAAGGCTTGGACGAGGGGACCGCGTTCGCCGCGGATCGGATGGGTGCCTTCGGCCACCGTGACGCTGATCTCGGCCGCGATGCCGGCGCCGGCGGAGCGAGCGGCCTCCTCCAGGAGCTCCCGGGCGATGATCTCCGATTGGCGCTCGGAGCCGTCGCCGCGGCCCAGGGCCAGGATCCGTCGGACCCGCTCCCGGGCCGCGAGGACACCGGCTTCGGCCGAGTCGAGCGCTTCGACGGGACCGCCGTGGCGGACCAGGCTTACGGCGGCGAGGATCTTGGCGAGGTCCTCGTTGAGCTCGCGGCCCAAGCCTTCGGCCAGCGGCGCCAGCGACTCCGATCGGTCCGCCTTGAGCAGCGCCTGGTAAAGCTCGTCGTCCATGCTTTGATCAATCCGGGTCGCGCCAGCGGCGGACGCGGCCTTCCAGGAACTTGAGGTAGGGTGCCTGATCGTTCGGGCAGGGCACATACCGAAAGCTTTCGCCGCCCGCCGAGAGGAAGGTTTCGCGTCCGGTCATGGCGATCTCCTCCAGAGTCTCCAGGCAGTCCGCGACGAAGGCCGGGCTCAGGACGACGAGGTGCTTAACTCCTGCCTTCGGCAGGCGGGCCAGTTCGATGTCCGAGAAGGGACGCAGCCAGGGTTCGCGGCCCAAGCGGGATTGGAAGGACACCGAGTGGCGCTCGGGTCCGAGGCCCAGTCGGGCGGCCAATCCGCGGGTCGTGGCCAGGCACTGCGCCCGGTAGCAGGTGGCGTGGGCGGGCGAGGCGGTCGTGCAACAGTCGGGCACACTCAGGCAGTGAGCGTGCGATGAGTCGGTTTGACGCAGATGCCGTTCGGGCAATCCGTGGTAGCTGAACAGCACATGATCGAACGGCTCTTTCAGGGCCGGTTCGGTCACGGCCTGGAGGGCGTCGAGGTAGTCGCTATCGGCGTAAAACGGCTGGACGCAGGCGAACCGGGGCGGGCGGGGCAGTCGCGCGGCTTCGGCGGCAACCTTGACCACCACGGTTTCCCAGGACGACATCGCGTAGTGGGGGTACTGGGGAAAGAGGAGGACGTCGTCGACGCCGTCGGCCGCCATGCGGCCGAGCGTCTCGGCGATCGAGGGCTTTCCGTAGCGCATGGCCAGATACACGGGGGTCGCCGGGCCGAGCGCCGCGCTTAGTTGGCGCTCCACGCTGCGGGAGATGCGCAAGAGGGGCGAGCCTTCGGCCGTCCAGACTTTGGCGTAGGCGTGGGCGGTGCGGGGGGGGCGGGTGCGCAGGATGAGCCCTTCGAGCAGCAGCCAGCGTTGCAGGGCGGGCAGATCGAGGACGCGTTCGTCTCCGAGGAATTCCCGCAGGTAGCGCCGCACATCCGGTACGGACGTGGAATCGGGGGAGCCAAGGTTGACGATCAGGACGGCGCGATTGGCCATTGCCCG
>CAZWMF010000553.1:0-2986 GCA_964634535.1 uncultured Opitutaceae bacterium
CGTAGAGAAACACCATCAGAGGCGCCGTGACCATCACTTCCTTCGTCGCCATGCCGACGAGACAGGCTCCGACGGATAAGGCTAGCCACTTGCTCACCTTCGCTTTGCTTCGGCGCGGCCTGCCCGCCATCCCTTCGGTTAGGCTCGGCGTGCCCTCCGTCGCCGCGCCAGGGCGAGATAGGTCCGAACTCGATTCGCTCCGCCCCGCCAAATTCCCGCTGCAACCGCACCCGGCATCCTTTTCGGCGTCGGCGGCGCGAATGAAACCGTAGAGGGTGAGCAGATAGAACAGGCCCATCAGGGACTCCACGCGTTGACTCAGATACGTCACCGCCTGGGTCTGGAGAGGATGCACGGCCCACAGGACCGCGATGGCGAACGCCAAAGCGGTCGGGCCTAACGCTGGCGCCACCCGCACCAGGGTTCGTCGGACGACGCCAAACAGCGTCCACGCCGCCAGAATGTGGATTGTCAGATTGACGGCGTGGTAGCCCTCCACGCGGGTTCCGCCGAGCGCGTAGTTGAGCGCAAACGACAGGTTGGCGACCGGCCGGCCGCTGACCGGCAGGCCGCCCGGCGGCGGGCTCAGGGCGGAAGACCAATGACGGATCGACGGGTTCGACCCGATCGTGCCGTCATCGTCGAGGAGAAACGGTCCGTGAAAACTGCGCGCGTAGGCCGCCAGCGCCAGCAAGGCGATGGCGGCCCCCGCCCTAACGACGGGGCTTAGAATTCCAGCCGCGCGCCGATCTGAATGTTCCACCGGGACATGTCCGAATAGATCGTCGGCGTGCCGATCGTACCCGCGTTATAGACATACACGTACGACCCGGCGCCGCCATTGCCCTTCGGATCGAAGCCGGTGCCGGCAATCGTGCGGACTTCGAAGGAGTTATCATAGTCGTCCACGATGCCCCATTTCCTGTTCAGAAAGTTGGCAAAGTTGAAGCAGTCGGCGAACAGCACCAGGTGGCTGCGGTTGCACACCGGCACCTGCTGCTCGAAGTGCAGGTTGAGCGTGCGCTGCCAGGGGGCGTAGAAGGCGTTCCGGGGGGCCACTTGCCCGGCGTACTTCTCCAGGCTGGGCGTGGTCGCGAGCCAGTTGAAGAAGTTGGTCTCGTCGGTCGCGCTGGCCCATTCCACTTTGGGATCGCTCGGCCCGGTCGGCACGTAGAACAGGCTCGCATTCGTGATGCCCGAACCATTCGCATCGCCCTTGAACACGTAGCTGTAGGCCTGGCCGGTCTGTTCGATGAATTGCGCCGAGACCGTCGTGGCGGAATTCTGGATTCCGTGGAAGAACTTGAACTGCTTGGCCACCGTGAAGACGATCTTGTCGGGCGTGGCGGTCTGCGAGCGATAGGCGATGTTGTCGTTCGGGTTGACCCCGTACAGATCCGAGAAACCCGAAGACGCGACCGACGAGGGCGAAGGATCGACCTGGGTCGCGTGGGTGTGGGCGTAGGCCAGCTCGAACGACCAGCCGTCCACCATTGGACGGTGCAGTTCGAGCAGGTAGGCCTGGGCGCCGCCCTTGTTCGTGTCGGTCAGGAGGTAAACCGGACCCGTCGCCTTGTTGGCCTGCAGGATCGAGGAGGACGTGCTGGTCGAGCCGGCGAAGAGCGAACTCGTCGCGATGGGCGAGCTCGAATAGTTCCCGTAGGACGAAACGCTGCCCGCCGTGACATTACCCGCGTAGCGGATGGCGCCGTCCGGCATGGTGGCCGGCCCCGACGTGGCCGTCTGGTAATTCAACTGATAGAGCTTGGCGTCCTCGTGCACCTGCAGCAGATCGACGTCCGCCGTGAAGATCATATGCCACCAGGGCAATTCCTGGTCGACCGCCAGGTTCTCCTTGTAGCTCGACGGCACCTTGAAGTTCGGATCGATGACGTCGAAGCTCGGCACCGCGGACGACGGGGGCACGAGGCCGATGAGCGACGTGGGGTGGGCCCCGGTGAATGTGTAGCCGGTGACCGGCTTGACCGTCGCGGTGGTCGAGGTGCTGCCGTCGGTGATGGTGTTGAGCTGGCCCGCGTTATTAAACGAATTTTCGTACCAAACCACCGGATTGCTGCCCGTGACCAGGCCCGCGCCGCCGCGGATCTGCGTCTTGAGTTTGTCGGGCACGGAATAGTTGAAGCCAAAGCGGGGCGCCACGACGGAATTGCCGTTGCCGGTCGTGTTGTTCCGATAGCCGTAAGCGTTGTAAAACACCGGGCTGAAGGGCGGCCGCTGGGGCTCATAGGGGTAGTCCATCCGGACGCCCGCGACGATCGTGAGATCGGTGGTGGGACGCCAGGTGTCCTCGACGAGCGGCGCGATATTGAGATCGTAATAGTGGGAGACGTCAGAGCCCAGGGTGTAGCCCGGGTAGGGCGACTCCTGTTGCACATAGGTCGGCGTCCCGTTTAGCCACTCCTGCACCGTGTTGAAATAGTAGCTGCCGAGAATATTCGGGATGAACGTGTCGGTGTAGCCCGTGCGGTCGAGCTGGACGCCGAATTTGAACGAGTGGTTGCCGATCGAGTACTCGCCATAGGCGTGCTCTTCCTGCTCCCAGGTGTAGATATTGTTGTCCTGATAGGCCCAATACTGACCGAGGAACAGCTCGTAGGGCGCAGTGCCCCCGGACAGACTCACCCCGGGAATGCCCGCGATCTGGACCGCGGGAAAGTCGGCGCCGTTCAAGGCGGCCGTGCCGTTGTAGCGGGCGTAGGTCGCCTCGATTTCCGAACTCAGATTGGGCACGATCGCGCTCCAGTCGCTGTTGAGCTTGGCCGTATAGGACTGGTCGGTTCGGTGGGTATTGTACCAGGACGAACTGAGCGAGGTTTCGAAAGACGAGGTGTAGTTGTAGAATACCGGCGCCTCGCCATCGACATGGCGGAACGTGAACTCGAACTTCTGACTCGGATTGATATTCCAGTCCAACTTGGCCACAAAGTTTTGTTCCCATTGGTGGTTGACCGCCTGGAGCGTGCCT
>CAZWMF010000554.1:0-2980 GCA_964634535.1 uncultured Opitutaceae bacterium
GGCCGCAGCCAGCTGATCGTCTACCATTTCATGCTCGGTCCCGGCTGGGAGGAAGGCTGCCGCGGCTGCTCCTTCGTCTCGGATCACTTCGACGGGGCGATCGCGCACCTGAACGCCCGCGACGTCTCCTTCACGGCGGTTTCGTCGGCGCCGCTCACCGAGATCGAACGCTTTAAGGGGCGCATGGAATGGAAATTCCCCTGGGTGTCCTCGGACGGCACCTCGTTTAACCGCGATTTCGGGGTTTCGTTCACCCCGGAGGAGGTCGACGCCGGCCAGGGCGACTACAACTTCGGCCTAAACAGTGTCGGGATGAGCGAAATGTCGGGCCTGAGCGTCTTCGCCCGCGATGCCGCGGGCGTCGTCTATCGCACCTATTCGACCTATGCACGCGGCCTCGACCTGTTGATCGGAACCTACAACCTGCTCGATCTCGTCCCGAAGGGCCGCGACGAGGATCCCGAGGCCCCGATGAAATGGGTCCGCCACCACGATCACTATGACCCTGCCCCGGTGGCTCGCTGAAACCCGCCGGCGTCCCCTCCGGGCATTGGCGCCGGTCGCGATCCTTGCCCTTGTGCCCAAGTGCGGGCTGTGCTTCCTCGTCTACGCCGGCCTCGGCTCCTGCCTCGGGCTCCGGAGCCTGGAGATTTGCGGCGCACCGGCGGACTCCGGATGGCGGAACGCGTTCTCGGTCGCCCTGCTCGGGGTCTCACTGGGATCCATCGGAATGTCCGCGTGGCGGCGGCGCCGTCGACGCAGAGGGGCACCGCCGGAAATCAACCGCCGAAACTTTCACTACTGTCGCCGCAGTCAATGATTGGAGCACAGCCGGACGATTGAGGCGGCACGATCCGCCTCGATTGCCAGCGGCCGCGCTGACCGATGTTGCGCCCCGAACTCCCACGACTTGCTTCGCGCTAGGCAATGTTGCTATGGATCGTCCATGCCGGAAGCATCGACGGCCGGGAATGCACCCCAGCCGCTCCTTATCAGATCGGTAGTCAAGCGGTTCGGGCCGCTCACCGCGGTCGACGGCATATCGCTGGAGGTGCTCCATCGGGAATGCCTGGGGCTTCTCGGGCCGAACGGAGCCGGCAAGTCGACGCTCATCCGGGCGATTGTCGGCCGGGTGAGGCCCGACCAGGGCAGCGTGGCGGTATTCGGGACCGCGCCGGAATCCACGGGGGCTCGCGCCGCCCTGGGGTGGGTGCCGCAGGAACTGGCGCTGTATTGGCTGCTTTCGTGCCGGGAGAACCTGGAGGCCTTTGGCCGCTACCAGGGTTTGCGCGGCATGGCGCTCCGCGACGCCGTCGCGTGGTGCCTCGAGTGGTCTTCACTCGCGGACCGCGCACACAGTGTGGCGGGCACCCTCTCCGGCGGCATGAAGCGACGTCTGAACATGGCGGCGGGATTGATCCACCGGCCGAAGCTCGTGTTGCTGGATGAACCGACGGCCGGGGTCGATCCGCAGTCGCGCAACCGGATATTCGAGATGATCGAGGCCCTGCGCGCCGCCGGGGCGACCGTCATCTACACGACCCATTACATGGAAGAGGCCGAACGGCTGTGCGATCGCATTGCAATCATCGACCACGGCCGCGTGATCGCACTCGGCACGAAAGAGCAGCTTGTCGAGCGGTCCTTTGGCGGACGCAGCGACGTCGCCATGCGTTTCGCGGCCGGCAGCCCGGGCGTCGCCGCATGGACGACCGCGCAAGGGGGCGCCTTTCAGAGTGACCAGGCCCGTTTCTCGGTGGCGCAGCCCGCGGACATCGCGGCGCTGCTCAATTCGGCCGGACAGCAGCAGTTGCCGGTCGTCGATGTCACCCTGCGCCGCCCAAATCTGGAGTCCGTGTTCCTGCAGCTAACCGGAAGGAACCTGCGCGAATGATCCTGGCCATCCTTCGGACTGGTTTTCGCGCCCTGCGCCGAGACCGCGCCGCGCTGGTGCTGTCGTTTCTTGTGCCGATCGTGTTCTTCACGATCTTCGGCATCATCTTCGGCCGACCGCATATGGATCTCACCCCGCGGGTGAGCGTCATCGTCGTGGACGAGGACCAAAGCCACGCCTCGCAACGGTTGGTCCGCGGATTGACGAGCGAAGCGTCGCTCAATGCGCGCACCCGGCCGGCGTCGGAACCGGGCGCACCGGCCTTCCCCGAATACACGGCCGCAAGCGCCGAGGCGACCGTCAAAGCCGGCGACGCGCCGGCCGCCTTGATCATCCCCAAGGGCTTCGGAAAACATCCCGTTGCCTGGGTGCCTGGCCGTGGGGAGGCCGCCGCGCCGATCCAGCTTTTGCACGACAGCTCGGATCCGGTCGCAGCGCCGCTCGTTTCCGGCATGTTGCAGAAGGCCGTGATGACCGCGATGCCGGATGTCATGTCCGAGGCGGGCGTCAAGTACTTCGAGTCGGTGGCCGGAACCTTGACGATCGAACAGCGCGACCGCGTCGCCGAAGGATTGTCGGATTTGCGCGTTCATCTGGATGCCGAGAATTCGGGTGGCGCCCAAAAGGGTCGGCCGGGAGGAGGTTCGGCCGGACTAGCGGGCCTCGTCGACGTCACGGTGCGCGACGTGGTGGGTGAGAAGAAGCAGTCCCCAATGATCGCCTACTACGCCGCCGGAATCGGCGTGCTCTTCCTCCTGTTTTCCGCAAGTTCCGCGGGCGGCACCCTCCTGGACGAGGCGGAAAGCGGGGCGCTCGACCGGGTCCTGAGTTCGCGCGTCAGCATGACGACGTTCCTGGTTGGCAAGTGGCTATTCTGCGCGCTTCTGGCCTCCCTCCAGCTGACCGTCATGTTCCTCTGGGGCGCCGCCGTGTTCCACCTCGACCTGTTCGGCCACCTCCCGGGTTTCTTCGCGATGACCGCGGCAACCTCGCTCGCCGTGGCTGCATTTGGACTGCTTTTGGCCAGCCTCGCACGCACGCGGGCCCAGCTGGCCGCGATCAGCACCCTGCTGATCCTCGTCATGT
>CAZWMF010000555.1:0-2978 GCA_964634535.1 uncultured Opitutaceae bacterium
TGCCCAACGATGGCGATCGTCTGGCCCGCGCCATTCAGGTTGGGGGGGACATTGTAGTGGGTGGAGATTAACGTGGCGATGTTGTCGAGCGGCAGATTGGTGTTTTGAATTCGTTTGAACCGCGGGTGGGCCCGCAGATGCGGCTGCAGACCCCTAATCGAAAGGACGTGGTGTGCAATTTCGGTCGGTAATGATGGGGCAGATACCGCGGAAGTGAACTCGCCCTCGGCGGTGGCGACCCGCGCGAAGCGAACGCTCAAGGCCTGCGCGACCTGGGATACCGGTGCCCGCCAGGCGAGGTCTGTCCGATTCGAGACCGTCGGGATCGCGGCAAAGCCGTGCGCCTGAAACCAGGCCTGTACGGAGTCATGGTCCGCGGCCAGGGGAAAATATTTCGCCGCCATCTCGGCCTGGGAGATCCGGTCGCCCCGCCGGGCCCGGGCCAGGAATTCCGTGGAGTTGCGCAGAGGCAACGTGACGACCAATTCCATGGACGCGGCCTGCTCGCTGGCGGTCAACTGTTCGCGGACCACGTGCGGAGCGTTAGGCCCGGCGTTGGGTGGGATCGCTTTGACCATTTCGGGCAACTGCCGGAGCGTTTGTCCGGTAGCGGCCACCGAGGCTGCTCGGGAGGGGGGCACTGCCACCGTAGCCAGGACCACCGCCAGCGCTAAGATCAACGACTTCCTCACGAACAACTTACTGTTGCCTGGCTGGGGGGGCTGTCAATGGACGTTCTTTTCCGGTCTACGGGAGATGGCCCAGATAGGGCGAAATGCGCGGACGATCTGGCTGCTCGCCCGGGATTCGCTTCGGTCGGTGTGGCGTACCCATGGCAGCAATGTTGTCTCGAGAAAGCATGGATTCGGGAGTCAATACGCGAGTTACGCCTGCCGATGGGTGCGGTAGGTTGCCCGGTGGGTCAATCCGGCGCCAGCGCCATGAGAGAACTGAATGGCGCTCATTCGGCGCCGCGAAATCGCATCCGATGGGTTTGGGACGCGGAGGCGTGGCCACCCGGGGCCCGTGGCGCGGCGGCGCAGACGCCGACCGGTCCGATCGCTTTAGCTACCCGCGTTGCGTCGATCCGGGCTGCAGGGTCTTGGGCTGCGCGGTTGCGTTGGCTGGCAAAAAATTGAAGGCGAGGAAACCGACGGCCGACCGGGCGTCGGAATAAAGGGCGGTCGCTTCGGATCGGAGCGGGTCGTTCTGCATCAGCGTCGTCGCCTGAGGCTTCAGGGAAGTCCAAAGCCGCGTCGGCAAGGCTTGCACCGATTGCGCGAGCTGCACGGCGTCCGCCGTGGTGGGCGCGGAACCTGTCCCCGCCGCATTGTGGAATGGGCGGACGATGGCCAGGACCGCGATGAGCGCGAGGGCACCCGCGGCGGCGAGTGGAATCCAAATGCGGCTGCGGTGGGCCGTCGCCGGCCGGAGGTCGAGCCGCACGGCGCGGGCGACGCGGGCCTCCATCGCCTGATCCCAATCTGACGCGAAACGATTCCCGTCGCGGCGCAGCGCCGACTCGAGTTCGGCGCAGGCGCGGGCTTGCCGCTGGCAGGCGGGGCACGTTGCGGTATGGCCGGCAGCGTCGCCGCCGACCGCAGCCCACAGGTGGGCCACGCGGCAGGCGAGCCGCGGCTGGTCGGAATTTTGGGCATTCATGAGAGAGATTCTCCTTTCAAGAGCGTGCGGCGGGCGCGAAATACCAATACTTTTAAATGGGTGCGGGTCAATCCCGCCACCTGGGCGGCTTCTTCGGTCGAAAGTCCTTCGCCGAATCGAAGCCAGAGGACCTCGAACTCCCGGGGCGAAAGGACCGCGCGGGCCCGATCCCAGAGGTTGGCCAGGCGATCTCGTTGTTCCGTGGTGCGGTCCGGGGATGGTTCGCTGCCGGCCAGCACCTCGGGCAGGACCGTCGTCGGCCGGGCGGCCCGGAAGTGATTGAGCGCGGTCCGGCGGGCGATGGTCAGGAGCCAATTGATCATCGGCCGTTCCGGATCGAAGCTCGCCAGATGCCGGAAGGCTTTGAGGAAGGTCTGCTGAGTCAGATCTTCGGCGTCCTGCCGGTGGCGGGTCAGCTGATGGAGAAACCGGAATACCCGGGATCCATGCAGATGCACCAGGGCATCGAAGGCCTCGGACTGCCCCGCCATCGCGCGGCGGACCAAACCGGATTCCTCCGGATCGGGCCGCGGCGGTTCGGAAACCGAGCCGTCAGCTTCCAGACTCGTCATCGTTATCATCCGAAGGCTGGCTGGGCGCCGGAGCCGGCGGCTGGGGATTGCGGACGCGGAGGGAAAACTGGGTTTGGCCATTGGCCTGGGCGGTGTAGCGCACGCGCAGGCGGTACAACCCGTCCGCGCCCGGGAATTGAAATTGCAGCATGTGGGCGCGTTCCGCCGGCAGGTTGGGGACGACCACCGTCTTCCCGGCGATCCGGCGCACCGGTGTCATGAATTCGGCCTGAAAGACGAGGGGGGCGCCCCCGCCCTGTTCGGGCGTGATTTCCACCCGGTCGAAGGCGAGGCCGGGGGTGCCCTCGCGACGAACCGCCACCGAGACGAGCGCACCATTGACGAGGGTCACCTGGGGGACGGCATGCCAAACTTCGGCGTCATTTGCGCTTTGGCCGGCGGGCGTGGCGTCGGAAGCCGTCCAATGGGCGACTGTCCGCTCGGCCTCGGCCGCGGGTTGATGGGTCACTTCAGTCGCCTGGTTGGCGTTGTGCGGAGCCATGGCTCCCTGGATCATCTGCGTCAGCCGGTCGCTCGCATAGGCGAGGCTCAGCGAAACCGTGGTCCCGGTTCGCGTCACGTCGGCCGATTGGAGGAAGTCGTTGAGCTGTTTATCGTTGGTCTCGGCGAGCGACAGCATGGCGGTCATGCCTTGCAGGATCTTATCCAATTTGTCGGCCATTTCGTCGGAGCTGGCCACAAGTTCGATATGGGCGAAGGTTTTGGCGCCGTCCTCGCCGAGCG
>CAZWMF010000556.1:0-2975 GCA_964634535.1 uncultured Opitutaceae bacterium
ACACCCCCGAACCGATGTCGGTGGTGATGGTGTTGTTCACCGTCAGCGTGCCGTTCGCCAGCGCGCCCACGCCGAACCCGCCAGTGTTGACCACGGGATTGACCGTCCCGTTCAGCAGCGCCTCGCTCTCGACCAGGATCGACCCGGTCGCAACGATCGTTGCGTTCGGAAGGATCGGCATCGACGTCAGATCGTTCAGCGTCCCGTTCGCCACCGCCGTCTCGATCGTGATCACCGCCCCCGCCGACCCCGTCGCCAGCGCCTGAGCCGTGTCGTCACTGTCCGCCAGCAGCGTGATGTTCTGGCTCGACCCCAACGCCCGATAGGGCAGATTGGGTTTCGTCCATGCTCCGCTTTATCGGACGCCGCCTCCTGGAAGCCATTCCGGTGATGTTCGTCATCATCACCTGCACCTTCTTCATGGAAAAGTATCTGCCCGGCGGGCCCTTCACCCGGGAGAAGGCGGTGACTCCGGAGGTGCAGCGCAATTTGGACGCGTACTACCATCTGGACGACCCGTTGTGGAAGCAGTACCGCGACTATGTTTGGGACCTCACCCCCAAGCGCTTCCATCCGCTCGCGCTCGCCTCGGGCTTCGACTTGAAGGCCGCCTTTGGCATCGATTTTCGCCCGTCGTTCAAATACCCCAACCGCACGGTCAACGAGATCATCGCCGACAAGCTTCCGGTCTCGCTGGAACTGGGCGGCTGGGCGCTCCTGGTGGCGCTCGGCGTCGGTCTGCCCGCGGGCATCCTGGCCGCGGTGCGCCGGAATACGTGGGTCGATTACATCAGTTCATCGCTCGTGATGACCGGCGTCTGCGTGCCCGCCTTCGTGCTCGGCCCGCTGCTCGTCCTGGTCTTCGCCATCCGCCTGGGCGCCTTCAACGCCTCGGGCTGGTACAGCCCGATCGATCGGGTGCTGCCCAGCCTGACGCTCGGTTCGTTTTACGCGGCCTACATCGCCCGGTTGACCCGGGGCAGCATGCTCGAAGTCCTGCATCAAGACTACATCCGCACGGCGCGGGCCAAGGGGGCGAGCGAGTGGCGGGTCGTCCTCCGGCACGCCTTGCGGGCCGGTCTGGTCCCCGTCGTCTCCTTCCTGGGACCGGCGGTCGCCGGCGTGCTCACCGGCTCGTTTGTCATCGAGACCATCTTCCAGATCCCCGGACTCGGCCGGGAATTCGTCAATTCGGCCTTTAACCGCGATTACACCCTGGTGCTGGGCACGGTCGTCCTTTACGCCGGCCTGGTCATCCTGCTCAATCTGGTCGTCGACGTGGTCCAGGTCGCGCTCGACCCGAAGCTGAGATTCGATTGAACCCGGTCGCCGAACCATTCTCCGAGGTCGAACCCGTCGTAACCGGGCGATCGCCCTGGCGCGACGCCGGACGCCGATTGCTTCGCAATCGTCTGGCCTCGGCGGGCGCCGCCTTTCTCGCCCTGCTGGTCCTCGCCACCGCGCTGCCCTGGATCCTCGGCCTGTCCTACGATGCGCAAGGCCTCGAGGTTGTGTACGCTCCGCCCGGGGCCCGCATCGTCCGGATTTACGAGGCGGGCGACCGTTACCCGGTCGAATATTCCAGCCTGCCGGAATTGCCGCGACGGCCCGATTTTCTCCCGGGTGCGGCCGGCGCGGCCGCCGCGGGGCAGGTGGCCGGCGGGGCCGAGGTCCGGGTCGGGTCCAAGTCATTCCGCGCGGCGCGTTTTCTACTCGGTTCGGACGAACTCGGCCGCGACCTGTTTGCCCGGATTCTCTACGGGGCCCGCCTGTCCCTGCTGGTGGGCCTGGTGGCGACTTGCGTGGCCCTGGTCATCGGCGTGACCTACGGCGCCACCGCCGGCTTTTTCGGCGGCCCGGTCGATCAGGTCATGATGCGGATCGTCGACATCATCTACGCCCTGCCCTTTACCATTTTCGTCATCCTGCTCATGGTCTGTTTTGGCCAGAACATCGTCCTGCTCTTCCTGGCGATCGGCGCGGTCGAGTGGCTCACCATGGCGCGGATCGTCCGGGGCCAGGTGCAGTCGCTGCGCCGCATGGAATTCATCGAGGCGGCGCAGGTGCTCGGCTTCAGCCGGCGCCGCATCATCTTCCGGCACATCATTCCGAACGTGCTCGGGCCGATCATCGTCTATGCGACGTTGACGATTCCCTCGGTCATGCTCCTCGAGGCCTTCCTCAGCTTCCTCGGCCTGGGCGTCCAGCCGCCGATGAGTTCGCTCGGCTCGCTCATCAAGGACGGGGCCGACAAGGTGGAGGAGTACTGGTGGCTGCTCGTTTTCCCGGGCGCGGCCTTCTCGCTGACGCTGTTTTCGCTCAACTTTCTGGGCGACGGCCTGCGGGACGCGCTCGACGTCCGCTCGGCGCGCGACTGAACTGAACGGATCGCGATGCGCCGATTTTACCCCTATTTCAAGTACCTGCGCAAAGTGCGCGCCGCGCTGTGCGTGGGCGTGCTGTGCGGCATCATCTATGGCGCGGTCGGCGGCCTGGGCATGCCGCTGATGATCAAGTACGTGATCCCACGGGTGCTGCTGCCCGATCCGCCGGCCAGTGCGCACGGCCCATCCGGTGGGGTGCGCGACGCGGCAGGGTTGAAACGCTACTTCGACCTGGACCGCTGGTTCGACCACCTCTTGCCCGCCGCCCCCGCGCCGGCCGTCGTTTCATCCGCCCCACCGCCGCCGAGCGCGGCGGCGGCCCCCACGCGGCCGAACCTGTCGCCCTGGCAGGTCTGGGCCATCGCGCTGTGGGTGCCGCTGATCTTTGTCATTCGCGGCCTGGCGGGCTATCTCAACACGTACCTGATCCAGTACGCCGGCGTGCGCATCCTCGAACAGATCCGCCTGGATTACTTCCGCAAACTGCAGACCCTCCCGCTCGCCTTCTTCCAGCGCCTCTCGACCGGGGAATTGATCGCCCGCGGGCTGAACGACACCAACCAGCTGCAGAACACGCTCACGGTCATCTCC
>CAZWMF010000557.1:0-2974 GCA_964634535.1 uncultured Opitutaceae bacterium
GAGGAAATGTCTCCAAACCTGGTTTGGCCGATGTCGGAGCCGCAGCCGACCGGGCGCGAGGCGGCCGCGCGGGTGCTGGGCTAGAAGCCAACGCAGCGATCGGACGGCTCTCGGCCCGGCAGCGGCCGAGCCAGGTTTCCAAACATTTCCTAGACCGTCGCGTTCAGCCGCAGCAGCGATCGACCGCCGGACAAGCTGCCGTAGGCGGGAGCCAAATCCAGAAGGCGCCGGCGGGCTTCGCCCAAACGGCGCCGCTCGGTTTGCAGTTGCTCGCGGCGGCCGTGCAGCCGCTTTTGCAATCGGTTGCGCGCTTCCATCAATCCGTCCAAGCGCGGGCTCACGCGGGCGGCCAGGCCGGGCTCCCGGGACGTGACCTCGCACAGGCGCGCAATCAAGGGGGCCGCCCGCTGCTGCAGGGAGATCGCGTGCGTCCAATTGCCGACCTGCAGAGCAAAGGTCTGTTGCTCAGTAAATTCCTCCAAGGCGACGATCAGTCGCCGAGCGGTGGTTTCGGCGGGGGACATCAGGACAGGGAATGGGCGGCCGGTGCGCTCGCCGGACGGCCTTCCTTTTGCAGCATCTCCGACCAGGCTTCCCGCAACTGCGACAGGAGTCCTTCGACTTCCACGATCGGCGCCGGATCCTTGCGCAGGTTCGCTTCGAATAGCCGGCGATTGTAGTAGTCGTAAAGCCGGTCCATCAGCGCGGCGAAGTCTCCGCCCGCCTCGAAATTGAGCGTGCCGCGCAATTCGGCGATGATCCGGCGGGCCTTGGTCAGATGCTTGTTGATTATCTCGAAACGCGTCAAATCGGTCGCCGGACGGCCAAACGCTTCGCGCGCGACCGCCATGGAACGCAACGCGCTATCGAACAGCATCAACACCAACTGGCCCGGCGTGGCCGTTAGGACCGAATTCGTGCGATAGATCTTCGCAAAATCCTGGGCGACCATGGCGGGGATCAGGACTCGTCTTCGGAGGGATCCGGGGAATTGACGATCTGGGCCGCGACGCTGGCGATGACGGAAGCCGGTGGGTAGTTTGGATCGGCCGCGAGCTCGCGCCCGCGGGCGACCACCTCGGGGCGCAATTCGGGATTCTGCGCCAGGGCTTGGTTGAGTTGCTCCGCCTGTTGGGTGGAGAGCTGGTCGCTGGCGACCAGGTTGTGGCGGACCGGCGCCTTGAGCAGGTCTCCGGAATATGCTGTCGCCCGGGCCGCCCGGTCGGATGAGGAAGTGGAATCAATCATAATCTCTGTCTGGCTCTGAAACGGTCAGCCTCTGATGCCAATACAGGGAACGCCGTGGACTCGCTAAGGTTCATATCGGTTGATTTTCGGCCAACTTTAGGTGCGGCAACTACGGAGTCGGCATCGTGCGGAATGCCGCATCCGCCACATAGCCGGCGAAGCGCCGCGGACTGGTCAGGTTGTCCGGACTGGGATCGAACGGCTCCGATTGGCGGTCGCCGCCCAGGTAGTAACGGCGGACGCTGTTGGCGACCGCGGAGTTGTTGGTGCTGAAGAGTTCGTCAAAGCTCCAGATGATCCGTCCGGAGGCCACCGCCGCCAGCTTCGAGCGAAAGCCGATCGCCAGGGGCCGGTACGGCGCGTAGGCCGTCAAGTCGACGAAAAGCACGCCTTGCGCGCCGAACTTCTGGCCCAGGATGGTCAGAAAATCATGCGGCAGAGCGGAGGTCGAATCGATGTCCGGCGTGCCGAAGCTCCGGGCGCAATCCGCGCGCGACAGGGGCACCACCTCGAAGCGCTGCTCTTTGACCAGGGCCTCGGCGATGACCGGATCGAGCATCTCCGCCGTGTCGTATCCGGCATACGGATCGGCGTGGATCGGCAAGAGCACGACCCGGCGGAAACCGAGCGGCAGCCGCGCGTCGCCGGCAAAGTTGATCGGCTTGAAGAACGGACCGATTCGGGCGGAGTCGACCGCGGAGGGGTGTTCGCAACCGGCCAGACCCAGGCCGGCCGCGATCAGGGTGAGGGCAAGGACGGCGCGCATTGCTCAACTCGTGCTGGAACTGCTGCCCGAACTGCTGGAACTGCTGGACGAGGTGTTGGCGACCTGGCTGCCGTTCACGTAGACGTTCGAACTCTGCGCGCTCTGGGCCGTGCTCGAGCCCGAGCTCGACGACGACGAGGAGGAACTTCCGCTGAGGCTGTTCAGGGCGGACATCTCCGTCTGGTACTGCGATTCGAACGTCTCCATCGCCTCGAATTCCTGCTCCAATTGATTTTGTTCGGCCGTGAGCTGGCTCTGCATGGTCGAGATCTGGTTGCCCAAATCGGTCGATTCCGCCTCGAGGTTGCTCTTGTCCGAGCTCAATTGGTTCTGGATGTCGGTGATGGCGGCGTTCATCACCGAACCAAAGCCGGTCTTCCCCGTCTGGAAGAAGGCCGCGACCGAGCTGGCGTTCGACGACAGGGCGCCCAGGAGGGCACCCTGGTCGGAGATTTCCAACTGGCCGGTGGTCCCGTTGAAATCGATGCCCAGCGCGTCGAGGCTGTTGATCGGGCCGGTCAAGCTACTGCCGGCGCTGAAGGCGGTCATTTGAAGCTGGCTGGCCCAGTCGCCCACCTCGTGATCGCTCGACAAGATCGACGGCGTCACTGTGCCATTCGAATCGGTGGTGATTTGGGTGTCGGATTGAATGTCGGTCTGGACCTGGTTGAAGGCCGTAATGAAGCTCTGAATGGCGGATTGGATGCCGCTCGTATCCGCGGCCACCTCGATGGTCTGCGATCCCGGCGTGTCGACGGTGACGCTGAGTCCCGGGACGCCTAGGGCCGCACCGGTCAACGTGTTGCTTTCACTCGTCTGCGTGGCTCCGCCGTTGACGGTGAATTGGGCGTTGAAGCCCTGGGTCAAGGCGGAGCCGGCCCCGGTAAGCCCGAGCGCCGCCGCCAGGTTGCCGGTGCCGTCGCTCACCCCCATGCCGATGTCGCCGGTCGTCGAATTCGT
>CAZWMF010000558.1:0-2967 GCA_964634535.1 uncultured Opitutaceae bacterium
GGCCGTGGAGCGGCATATTTGGGAGGGTCTGTCAGCCGACGACGCCGCGCTCAAGGCGATGGACGAGGTGGCCGCTCCGGTGGTGGCGATCGCCATCGTCCTGGCCTCGGTCTTCATCCCGACGGCCTTTCTGCCCGGCATCACCGGCCGGCTCTACCAGCAGTTTGCCGTGACCATCGCGATTTCGGTCATCATCTCGGCGTTCAATGCCTTGTCGCTGAGCCCCGCGCTCGCCGCCCTCTTGCTGCGGCCCCGCCACGAAACGCGGGGCCCGATGGGCGCCTTTTATCGCGGGTTCAACCGCCTGTTTGCCGGCGGGCAGAATCGCTATGTCGCCATCTCGCGCCAGTTGATCCGCAAGAGCCTGATGGCGATGGCGCTGTTGGTCATCATCGGCGGCGTGGGCCTCTGGTTTGGCCACCGGCTGCCCACCGCCTTCGTGCCGGAGGAGGATCAGGGCTACCTCTACGCGCTGATCCAATTGCCCAACGCCGCTTCGCTCCAACGCACGGCGGAGTCGGCGCGCAAGGTGGAGGATGTCCTGGCCCACACGCCGGGCGTCCAGACGTTCACGTCGGTGATCGGGATCAACCTGCTGAGCACCAACTTTAACACGTATAGCGGCTTGTTCTTCATCACGCTCAAGCCGTGGAGCGAGCGGACCAAGCCCGAGGAGCAATACACCGCCATCCAGGCGCATTTGAATCGCGCGCTCGCGGCGATTCCCGATGGGACGGCCTTCACCTTCGCTCCGCCGGCCATTCCGGGCGTCGGCACCGCCGGCGGTGTGAATTTCGTTTTGGAGGACCGGGCCGGCCGGGATGTTTCGTTTCTCGCGGAAAACATGAAGAAGTTTTTGGCGGCGGCGCGCCTGCGGCCGGAACTGGCCAGGACGCCGCCGATCAGCACGCCCTTCCTGCCCAGCGTGCCGCAGGTTTTCATCGACGTCGATCGCGACAAGGTGCTGAAGCAGGGCGTGGACCTGGCGCAGGTCTACCGCACCCTGCAATGTTATCTCGGTGGCATCTTCGTGAATTACTTCAACGCCTTCGGCCGCCAGTGGCAGGTCTACGTTGCGGGCGAGGCCGACGCCCGCACCCGGCCGGACGAATTGGGAGAGTTTTTCGTGCGCAATCGCCAGGGCGGCATGGTGCCGCTGTCCGCCCTCGCGCGCGTGGAGTACCGCACCGGGCCGGAGTTCATGATGCGCTACAACGAGTATCGCTGTGCGCAGATCAACGCCTCGGCCGCGCCGGGCTACAGCTCGAGCGACGCCAATCGGGCGCTCGAGGAGGTCTTCCATGAGACCATGCCGCCGGGCATGGGTTTCGATTATATCGGCATGTCGTTCCAGGAGCAGAGGGCCGCCCAGGGCGTGCCGGCGACGGCCATCTTCGGCCTGTCCCTCCTGTTCGTCTTTCTGATTCTGGCGGCCTTGTACGAGAGCTGGTCGCTGCCCTTTTCGGTGCTGCTGACGGTGCCGGTCGCCGTGTGCGGCGCCTACCTGGCGCTGCATCTGCGCGTCATGCAGAACAATGTCTTCGCCCAGATCGGCCTGGTCATGCTGATCGGCCTGGCCGCCAAGAACGCCATTCTGATTGTCGAGTTCGCGCGCACCCGCTTTGAGCACGGCCAGTCGCTCGAGGAGGCGGCCTTGGAGGGGGCGAAGATCCGCCTGCGGCCCATCCTGATGACCTCGCTCGCCTTCATCCTCGGCTGCGTGCCCCTGTGGGTGGCGAGCGGTTCGGGCTCGATCGCCCGGCGGGTGATGGGCACGACCGTCATCGGCGGCATGCTGGCGGCGAGCGCGATCGCGATCTTCCTGATCCCGGCGAGCTTTTGCGTGGTCGAGCGCCTGGGCGCCGCCTGCTCGCGGAAAAAGAAACTCCCGCCGCCGGCGCTTTAGCCGGCGGCTGCCCGGGACCGGGCGAATCAATTGTTCGCCAGGTCGATCCGAAACCGGGGAGTCAGGGCGGCGCGCACCTGCGCCTGGCTTTCGACGAGATTGGTGACGCGGGTGGCGTAGTTGCGGGTGCCCGCCGTAATTCGGTTGCGCAGGACGGCCGCGACGCCGCCGTTCCAGGCGGCGGCCACCGCCCAGGGGGTGGGGGTTTGCCCGCCGCGGCGCAGGCATTGGGCGAGCCAGGCATAGTGCCGCCGCGCGATTTCGTCGGCCAGGGAGGTGCGGGCGGCGCTAAAGGGGGCGTGCGTATATTGGTGCCAGACCTCCCGGCGGAATTGGTAGGGTCCTTGCTCGCCATGCCGGCCCGTGGGACAATCGGCGTAGCGGTTGCCCGATTCGACCATGCGGATCGCGTAGAGCACGTCGGCCGTGGGATCGGCGGACGGCACGGGGACGGTGGCCGCCTGGGCCGCCGAGGCGCAGGCGAGGAAGAGCGGTACCCAGGTTGTTTTCATACGGTTAAGTTGGCGGGCGTTGGATGTGCCGGGCTTCCTGACCGGGCGCGAGGGCAATTCGTTCCCGCGAACGCCGGGGAATCGGCCCGGCCCCGCGGCTGACGCGGGTATCGCAATGTGGGGCCAGGTCCTAACCGACCGCCGGGATGGGCACTTCTCGCCGCTGGGCTCGCGCGGACCGGCCGCGCGATCGTCGGGCTGGCCCGGCGGCGGGAGACTACGTATTCAGGAATTTAATGCAAAAACGGCAGATTTTGCCGTCCGGGGTCGGGGGCGACCCCGGGGCGCGGGCGGGATCAAGGCCGCCAGGCGGCGACCAGACAGATATCGTCGTCGAATTCCCGCCGGCCGGTGAAGGCCTCGACGTCCCGCAGCAGCCGGTCGAGCGCGGGCGCCTCCGGCCCGGCCAGCACCTCCGCCGCCATCGCCTGGAGCCGCGCCTCGCCGTACATCCGGCCGGAGATATCCTCGGCCTCGATCAGGCCGTCGGTGTAGCCGAGCAGCCGGTCGCCCGGGCCGAACGCGTCCGTCCGCTGTGAATACGCGAAG
>CAZWMF010000559.1:0-2965 GCA_964634535.1 uncultured Opitutaceae bacterium
GCCATTCGGCTGTGGTGTGTGCGGGCACGGGCTTCGTAGATGGCCTGCAGACTAAGGCATGCCGCCTCACCGAGGCAACTCTGCGGCTTCCGCGCCGGAGCGACGGCGCGGCGTGCCGCGGCCGGGCCCGCGAAGGGAACCGACCGCCCGCCGCCCCGTCGGCAGACATCATGAACCGGGCGGAAAGTCGGTCGAGGCGGCCAGTTCGGTCTGCGCCTCAAATCCGGCGATGCGCTTGCGCAACGCTCGAAGGGTGCTCTCCAAAGCCACGGAACCGAGCACCATGCGCAGCGGCGCCGGATCCACGTCGGCGCTCTCGATGATGCGCGCGGCCATCCGCGCGGGGTCGCCCGGCGCGAGACCGTTCTTCGGATCGAGCATCTTCATAAAATCTCTCGCGGGCGTTTTTTCGTAAGCGGGGAGAGCCTTGGCCACCCGGGCGCCTCCGTAGCGGAACTGGGTACGCGCGCCGCCCGGCTCGACAATGGACATGCCGATACCGAACCCAGCGACCTCTTGGGCAACGGATTCAACGAATCCCTCGATGCCCCACTTGGACGCGTGATACAGGGAATTGCCGGCGAACGCCACTTGTCCGCCATAAGTGGAGATCTGGATGACCCGGCCGCCGCCCTGGGCGCGCAAGTGCGGCAGCGCGGCGCGGATCAAATGAATAGGGCCGACCAGGTTGGTGTCGATCAAGTGCTCGACTTCGTCATTGCTGATTTCCTCAGCCGCTCCGAAGAGACCGTATCCCGCGTTGCTGATGAGGACATCAATCCGCCCGCGTTGGAACGACCGATCGACGACCCGCCGAATGGCCGACGGCTCCGTCATTTCGAGAACTTCCGCCTGGAAGGTCGTCGGGTAGCGCTGGACGAGGTCGGCCACTTTGCCGGTGTCCCGGACGGTGCCGATGACCCGGTCGCCGCGCGCAAGCAGTTGATCGGTGAGTTCGCGGCCGAAGCCGCTGCTGATTCCGGTAATGAGCCAAGTGCGTTGTTTAATGGTAATTTTTTTCCTGTGAATTGCCGTTCGAGCGGCTCCGGGCCGCCGGTAGGGGATGCGGAGCGCCTGGGATTAGCCGTTCGCCGGTCCAGCGGCCAAGGGGGCCGCCTCGTCGATCACGCGCAGCGCATTGAGGCTTCGCGGGTAACCGATGTACGGGAGCAGCTGGGTGACCGCGTCGATCAATCGGGCGCGATCATTTCCCAAGTTTAGGTTTCCGGCGACGTGGCCCTTCACCTGGGCTTCACAGCCGCCGAGGGAGATCAAAAAAGCAAACGTGAGCAGTTCCCGCAGGGCCAGGTCCACCCCGCTTCGCGAATAATAGTCGCCGAAGCAATTTGCCGCGAGAAACTCGTGAATGTGCTGCTGGTCGCCGGGGGCGTTCTTGCGCATTTGGTCGATCATGGTCCCAAAGATTGATCGCTGGAGGGCGAGGCCGCGCTCGCGACGCGTTTCCGCCGTGGTCGTGCATTGCCCCTCCAGAGGAAGAAGGACCCCCTTAACCTTGAAGACGTCGTTGGTCGCGTGGAGAAAGTCGAACACCTTCGCAATGCCGACGTACGGCACGGCTTGATAGAGGACTTCCTTGATGGCCACCGGCGTGACGCCAAGGGTGAGGGCCGCGCCCACCATGACGCGGTACTCCGCCAATGCCGGGGAGGCGATGGTCGACGCAAGGATGAGCAAGGCGCGAGTCTTCGCGTCGAGTTTGGTGTCTCGGAGCACCTCGTCGAAGGCCCAGTTATCGAAGAGCTCGATGAACTCGGGATCCGTCTGTTGCAACGTCGACTGATGGCTCGGAAAGAATTCCTCGTGATTGCGCACGGCGGCTTCGGTCAGGCGGAGGGATTTCATAGAAAAATCAGAGCTGAAGGCGGGCGGCGCTGGTCACTCCAGAGGGCTGCTCGTGGGCGCCGTGCCGCGCGTCGTTCATCCCCCCGATCCTCGCGGCCGAATTGCCGTCGGGATGCCCGGCTAGGTCAACAGGAGTCGCAGGGCTGGTCGGCGCCGGGGTCTCGCCGAGAATCCGGCTCGCGCCGGTCAAGACGACTTTGCCAGAAATACCGGGGCTGTTCATGGGTCCACACTACCACGGACGCCGGAACGCTTCTCCCCGTGCCTTGCTCGGAGTGTCGCGCGATTGCTGGAAAATACGGTCGGCTGTCCGCTCGGGGACGCCCATCGCTTGTGGCCTATCGTTCCGATGCGCCCTGGAAAACGATCGCTCGGTGCCCAGCAGGTCGGGTCGCAGCCCCCTGGGTAGTCTTGGCAACAGCCCGAGGCACGTCAATTGGTCGATTGCCCGAATGCTCCGCCTCGCCGTTTGCACGCCGCCCACGGCGAGACGCCCACGGCCGATACCGCGGACCTCACCGCACACCTTGAGGCGCCCCCGCCCAGAATACCGGTTCAACCTCCCGGCAGCTTCAAGAGTGCGCTCGATGGCCCTTGCCGATGAACGCGCCGCCCAGGACAAGCAGCAATCCCGCCAGGATCGCCAATCCCCACCCCGGCATGACCGGTGTATCGGAATCCACGGGTCCCGTGCCCGACTGCGCCTGCGCGGTGAGGGTGATGTTGTTGCCGCTTCCTCCGACGTAGCTGATCGTGAACGTGTAGGTCGTTCCGGCAAAGGTGCCCGTTACGGTGCTGCCCTCCGGGAGGGAGGCAAACGTTCCCACGATTGGCGACGAACTGGTGTTGTCGACGAGCGTGAGCACCTGGCCGGCCGTCGGGGCGAAACCGAGCGCGATGGGGTCAAGCGTGATGCCGGTCGCGTTATAGCCATTGGCCGTGACCGCCACGCTCGCGCCCGAACCAAACGAAGCGGCCAGGTTCGGGGAATTCGGCATCGAAAGGGCGACGCCGCGGATTGCGTCGAGGCCCGTCGCTTCCATGAGTACGGAGAATGTCTCACTGCCCGGCAGCGAATTTGCCGCCACGTTGTCGGTGATGG
>CAZWMF010000560.1:0-2963 GCA_964634535.1 uncultured Opitutaceae bacterium
GAGCCTCCTGACAGAACCCAACCAGCCTAACAGGAAAGATTGCCCGGATGAATACAACTTTCGAGTCAGCCGCTCCCGCGCCCCGAGGCCTGCCGCCCGGGGCGATGATGCGTCCTCTGGCTCAGACGCCGGGCCTGCCGGCCGGTGCGCGGCTCAGACCCCTGAAACCGCACGCGGAAAAGCCCGAGAAACTGACCCATCCGGCGGGTAAGGTAACGGCGATCGACGAAGAGACCGGGCTGCCGATCGTGCGGCGGGATGCTGCCCACTCGCCGAAAATTGAAAGCGACGGCAAAAATGAGGCTGAAAAGCTCCGCAAGCAAGACCAGCCGAATGCGGAAGTTGCAGCCGAACCGCGCAAAACCGGTGCAAATCATTCGGATTTTATTCAGGAAGTTGACGTTCCCCGTGGAACATCCGGAGACCGGGAGGTAGTGCAGGGATCGCACGATCCGACGGAGATCCGCCAGTCGGCCCAGGAGCAGGAGCCGACCCTGCGGGCCATGGCAAGAAGCGCTGCGGCCGAGGTTCCCGGCGCGAAGCTCGAAGGCTCGAGGGTAAAAGCTGCCGATTCCCAGGCCAACAAGGAACTGCGCGGGAAACCGGCGGCGACGAACATCGACAACCTGGGCGCCAGGCTGTCAGCTCCTTCCCGGGCCGCGCTGGAAAGGCTGAAGGCGCACATCGTGAAGAAACTCCCGGTCGAGGGTCACGCCAAGATCGATTCGAATGGCCTCAATGTAGATCAGTTCACCGTTCGGACCGGGGGCAAGGATGCCGCCAACCAGGTATCTGAGCTGCAGGTTGCGAGCCCAGAGCAGTTTGCGGCGATGAAGAGGACCGAGCCCCTCTACGAACAACAGAAAGCGGCATTGGCACGCGGCGACAAGGATGAGGCGGCCCGGCTCGAGGCCCAGATCACCGCCGAGCACAGCAAAACCTCAAAAAATGTAGAAAAACCGGAAAAAGAACATAAATTCAAGTTCGGCTCGACCCAGGCCGACGTGCCGAAGGACAGCGAAGCCGGAACCGCCCTGGCTGCGGCGCGCGGAAAGATCGATCCGAAGGACCTGATGGCCGACGGGCTGGAAGAAGAGCCGCACGTGACGGTGCGTTACGGGATCAAGGGGGAAGACACTTCCCCCCTGCGCAAGTTCATCGCCGCCCAGAAGCCTTTTACGGTGACCCTGGGCAAAACAGCCAGCTTCAAGCCCAGCGAACACTCGGACGGCGCCGCGCCGGTGATTGTGCCGGTCGACAGCCCCGAATTGCGGCAGTTGGAAGCGGCGATGGACAAGCACGGGGACTTTGCCGAGCGGAGCTTTCCCGATTACAAGCCCCATGTGACCCTGGCCTACGTGAACCCCGAATCAGCCCGGAAGTACGAGGGATCGAGCGCGACCGAGGGAAAGAAGTTTCTGGTTACCGCGATTGCGATCACGGACCGCGACGGAAAGAAAGAGACGGTCAAGCTCGGGAACCAGCAGACTGCGCCGTTAAAGGCTGGGGATGTGGTGGCGTTCAAGGACGGCCGCGCCGGCGTGGTGCAGTTCTCGACCGGACGCCGAGAGCTGGAGAGGCTGCGGGTACGAACTGCGGGGGGCCAGATGCTGAACAGCGTGCGGCCTGGCGATGTAAATAAAGTTACGGCTCCGCCGGTCGATCCGGAGAGCCAGTGGTACGGCAGCGATCTCGACGGGACGCTGGCCGAGTATCACACCTTTGAGGGGCTGGACAAGATAGGCAAGCCGGTGGGGACCGACGACCCGGACAGCGCCCTGAACACAGTCAAGCGCTGGATTGCAGAAGGCAAAGACGTGCGCATTTTGAGCGCGCGGATCTCGCACGATGAAAAGGGCGACGGCAAGGCCGCGATCGAGGCCTGGACACAGCAGTACCTGGGCAAAGCGCTGCCGGTCACGGAAAAGAAAGATGCCAAGATGGTGAAGCTGCTCGACGACCGTGCCGTGCAGGTGGAAGAGAATACAGGCAGACTGATGGGCGGCCGCGAGGCTTTACGTGAGGCCGGAGACGCCCACCGGCAGAGCGAACGACAGGAGGCGACGCAATGATCTTTGGCAGACGGCCGGGCGAGATTCTGTTTCGGCCCGTGGAATCGATTGAACTGGTGCTGGCGGGTGACCCGAAGCCGGCGGAGAACCCGTGGAAGACGCTCTCGAACCCGGACTCCGGAGACCGGTTCAAGAGCATGTACCTAGGTAGCTGGGAGTCGCTGGAGGAGCACGCAGCGCCGACCTATGGCGCGATTGAGCGTACTGTCTACACCGGCATGGATTTCAGGTGCTGGCCGCCGAGCAAGAGGCAGTTAGATGCGGTCAAGAGCCCGGCGAAACTGAAGCTTTACGGCGGCCAGAGAGACCCCGGAAAGACATGGCGGGGTCGATTTCCGTCGGGTGCCCGGGGACTTGAGGACGGGATCTGCCGCGACAGTGTTCTGGCGCCGAATGCAGGGCCTCGCCCGCCGATCGCGCCAATTGCGTAATTTGCTCAAACTGACCAAAATGCTTGGGCTTCCTTGGAGGGGAAATGGAAGACGAAGAGCCGAAACCAGTGGCAGTCTATCCGGAGCAGACGTTCACACCACCGGAACCTTTATCGGATTACGACATCCAGATGATCCACGCTGGCCTTTTGATCCCAAATGCGAAGGCAGTTCTTAGTATGTCCCGCGAAATCCGCAGATGGCGGGGCGAACCCAACCCAGATTCGATCTGAATAAAGCCCAAATACTTGACCAACCGGAAGGACCACGGCAATGCCCAAGAAAGACCCGGAGCCCCGCCCGCTGTCGCGCCAGGAAGACCGGTTCATCACCGCGTTTTTCCGTACCCGCGACATCTATAAGGCCGCCGAGAAGGCCGGGATTGCCAAAAATCAGGCCGTAAAAATCTTCAACAAAATCGAGGTGCAGGAGGAGATTGAGCGCCAGCAGGAGGTGCTAC
>CAZWMF010000561.1:0-2961 GCA_964634535.1 uncultured Opitutaceae bacterium
CCAGACGGTGAAATCGTGTTCGAACGCATATTTCTCCTGCTCGAAGAGCGGCCGGGCACGCTGGCGCACCACCGCGCGGATGCCGACCGCCGCCCAATCGTCGCTGACGAAGCGGGCCGGCGCCGACACGGTGTAGTCGGTCAGATTCAGCACCCAGGTCATCGGCGTTCCGTCGGAAAATGTCCGGAAGCCTTCCCGATCGCGGTGGTTCAGGCCGAGCTGGTCGAGCAGGGCACCCGCGCGCGCCGGGTCGTAGGCGGTAAACGCCCGGAACAGGCGTTCGTCGTGATAGGGCGAATCCCGGCCGGGATCGATCTGCGCCGGCTCGGTCTGCCCGTCGAATTCGGCCGCGATTATATCGGGCCGGTTGATCGCCAGAGACAGGGCTTGGCGAAAGCGCCGATCGTTGAGCAGGTCGTGCTTCCAGCGGGTCTCCGGCTCGCGCGGATCGATCCGTCGATTGAGGTTCGGGAAGAGGGCAAAGGGCGACTGGCTGGCGGATTTCCAGTCGTACACCTTATAGCCATTGGCCGCCGCATTGTCCTGGAGGAGGCTGTAGTCCTCGAAGCGGATGTGCCGATCCTGCATCGACGGCTCGCCGTTGGCCGCGGACACGGCGATCAGGTCGTTGGGTTTAACGTCGATCACCAGGCGGTCCAAATAGGGCAATTGGTGGCCCTCCGGATCGACCACGAAATAGTACGGATTGCGCACGAAAGTCTTCGGCGTGGTCGCGGCAAACGTATGGTAAATCCAGGGCCAGAGCCGGGGGTGCTCCGGGTTCAGCGTGTCCTTCATTCGCCGGTACACCTCGACCGGGCTGGAGAGCCCCAGGGTCACCATCGTCCGGCGGATCAATTCCGGATCGCCCCAGCGTGGGTGGAAGGGCCGCAGGTAGTGGGCCGGCACGAGGTACTCGCTAAAATCCTCGTAATTCTGGGCGGTCGCGGCCAGCCGCTCGGGAAACAGCGGATTCGGCACGCTGAACACGAAGCGCACGTGATAGTCGTCGAGCCTCTCCACCCGGCCCAGCCCGCGGCCGGCGCGCAGGAGGGGCGACTGCACGTTAAAATAAAGGATCTCGTCCCGGTACCAGTACAGCAGATCGTCGGCCGTCAGGGGATAGCCGTCCGACCACCGCAGGCCCCGCCGCAACGTGAACGTAAACACGCGATAGCCGTCGGACGACACCCACCCCTTGGCGACATGCGGCACCAGGGGATAGCCCTGCGGCGACCACCGGACGAGATTCGATCCGGACAGCCGCCAGTAGATCGTGCCAATGTCGTTGTTTGCGTTCGCCAACCGGTACCAGGTGCCGCCGTAGCGGCCGATGCCGTCGACGCCGCGCATGACGACGGGCTCCGGGCCGACGCGCTCGGCCACCGACGGCAATTTGCCGTCGCGAACCAGGGCGGCCAGCATCGGCGCTTCCTGCCGGGGCCACCACGCGCCCCGCGGCCCTTCCGTGTAATCGACGGATTGGGCGAGCACCAGCGGATGGGCTGGGTCGATAAACCGGGCGCGGGCGCGCGCCGATTGCGCCTCTGCGAGCCGCCGCGCATCCGGCGCCGGCGGCGGGGTCCGCACCTCCGGGCGCCAGAACCAGGCAAAGGCGTAAATCAACGCGGTCAGGCCGACCGCGGCTCCGCCAAACCAAACAACCGGGAGAAAACGGCGCATCCGTCCCCTCCCCGCGTGGCGCTTACGAACTCGGCGGCGGAGGCGGCAGCGCCGTCAGCGCGCTCTGGTCCGCCTTTTGCGCGATCATGTCGACCGTGCGCTGAATCTCGAGCTCGGCGTTCTTCTGGTTGACCTGCGAAATTTCCACCTGTTTCAGCAGATCGAAATCCTCGCGATTGAGCTGTTCCTTCTGCTTGTTGAGGGTGTCGAGCTGGATTTCCAGGTCGGACGTCTCCTTGGTAAACTTGTCGGCCTCGGCGGAATACTTGTCGATGTCGGCCTGAATGGTCTGGGTCTCGGCATCGTACTTCTTCTGCTTATCGGCCGCCCGCTTCTCCTCTTCGGCCTGCTGCTGCTGCTGGCGGGTGATCGCGTCCTGCCGGGCCTGTTCCTCCGCGGCCTTCTTCTTCGCGTCGTCGGCGGCCTGAATCGCAGCCACTTCCGCCTTGTGCGCCAGCTCGGCCGCCGCCTGCTCCTTCGAGAACGACAGGTAAAACAGCAAAAAGATTCCCAGCCCCAGGCCGGGGAAAATCAAATACATCCACTTTTTCATCGGTAAATCGGGGGCGAAGGGGTTAGGACGATTTCTTGTGGGCCGCGGCGTACTCGGCGGCGGCCTTGGCCGCCTTGTCCGCCGCATCGATCTTTTCGAGTACCGCGGCCAGGGCGCGCCGGTTGGCCTCCGCTTTCTGCGTGACCTCCTCGACATCCTGTTTTTCCCGCGTGAGGACCGCTTCGTCCTCTTGGATCTTGTGGATCGCGTCCTTCACGTCGTCGACGTCCTTCTGGAGCTTCTCGGCGCGTTCGCGGAAATCGTTGCTTTCCCGCAGGGCCTTGTCGCGGGCCTGGTATTGGGTCCGGCGGAAATCCGCCTTGCGGGCCTCCTCGGCATCCCGCCGATCCCGCTCCGCCTGGCGCTTGGCGATGTCTTCCTTGGCCGCGGCCACCGCCGCCAGCCGGTCCTGATTCTCCTTCTCGATCTTGGCCGCTTTTTCCGCGCGAATGACCTGGGCGGCTTGGGCCTCCTTCAAGTCATACTCGGCGCTGAAGTTACGGTAAAAGAAAATGAAGATCCCCAGGCCGATGATCGGCACCAGAAAATAGGCGTAGGTCTTCTTGCGTTTGATGCTCATGTGGAAACCGGATTAGTGTCTTGCGGTCGCGGCCTCGGCCGCCTTCTTGATGTCTTCTTCGTGATTAAGGGCGTCCAGTATGCCGCGCTCGAATCGCTTGAGATCGCCCTCGGGAGAACCGGGAATCTGCAATGCCTGGTGAACA
>CAZWMF010000562.1:0-2960 GCA_964634535.1 uncultured Opitutaceae bacterium
AGAGGGCGAGGGGGGGGTGGCGGACCGTCATAGGGGGTGGGGGAGGAAGTAAGAGCGATGAACGCCTATTTAAGAAGCCCGGAGTTTGTCTTCCCTCGGAACTCGGGCAGGCGGACCAATCCGATCAAGTCATCGTCCGAGGGCGGATGAAGCCCGGCATCCGGCGCAGTGGACCGGGACCGCCGTCCAGCCCTTATGACCCCGCCTTCGCAACTTCGACCGCAAAAACGTAGGTCGGCCCGAACATGTTCGAGCGGAAGATCACGTGCTTCTGGTCCGGCGTGAAAAAGGCATTGGGCTCAAGCGTATATTTGTTCTTGTGCAGGCTGACCAGACGCTCCGGATGAAAAACCCCCGGCCGGATCAAGTGGTCCCCCAGCGAACCCGCATCGTTGAGGAGCTCGGGGCGGAACAGGTAGATCCACTCGTTCTCCGGCGAGGCCCACTCCACGACCGTGCCCGATCCGCCGTCTCCGCAAAACAGCTTCTCGTCCGGGGACTCGCTGTAGTGGATCGACCACGCATTGATGTCGACGTGATACCAAGTCCGTTCGCCAGTTTCGACATTGTAGCCGCCGGTGAAGTGTTCCACGCCCCAGGGGAAACGGATTTCGTACCAGATGGTCTTCCCATCCGGACTCCAGGATTCGTGTCCGGCCGCCTCCAGGCCCATGATCCGCTTGTGCACGAGAGTGTTCTGGGTGCCGTCGGCGCGAATCGTCCAAATGCGGTCGACCTTCCACCAGGTGCCCTCGTGGCAGTACATCAGCAGGGTCGGATCGGTGGGGGAAAACTGCAGGTGGTTCAGCCAGTCGGTGCTGTGCTCAAGGATGTTGGTGGTCTTGCCGGTGGCCAGGTCGAGGGTGAACATCGACATGGGCTGACGCTGGGCCAGGCGCGCATCCATCATCAGGACCTTGCTGACCGCGTCGCCGAGGACCTGCCCGCGTTTGGCGACTTCATTTTCGCTGACGGGCGCCATCGGGGCCTGGGGCGCCTTGGTGCGCGGCGCCGCGGCGGGGTCCGTTTCGTTGAAGGTGCCCGCCCCGAGGGTTTCGTCGGCATTGATGCTGGAAACGGTGGCTCGAGGCGGGAGGTCGGCGATTTTCCGCGTCGCTCCGGTTTCGATGTTGGTCGCGTAGAGGGCCGACGGGCCCTGACCCATGCCGCCCTTGGTATAATAGACGGTCGGCGTCTTATGGCCAACCACGATGATGCGGGCGGGCGCCGGCACGAGGCTGCGCGTCTGGAAGGTCGCAAGGTCGACCACCCTGATCGCGCCCCCGGCGGTGTAGACCATGCTCCGGCCGTCGGGCGTGCAGGAGTTGTCGTTGAAATAGAGGCTGGCCGACCCGGGCTCGTCCGTGATGCGGATCACGCGGTGGCCGGTATCGGGGTCGATCCAGGACTTCGGCGGCGGCTGGGCGGCCTCGCCTTCGGCGGTCGCCGACGGAATCAACGTTGCAAGCGCCAGAACGCAGATGAGGAGGGATGAATTTCGGGTGGGCATTGAAAGCGGGATGCCCGTGGGATCGGGACCTGAGCCCCGGCGGGCGAATCGGGACGGGCAACCAGACAGACGGACCTGGCCGGCAGAGGTGACGCCCCCGCCCGCCCAGGTGGCCATCTGGTTCCTGATTCCCGGGTTTACCATTTTTTTGGGTTCCCCCTTTTTGGGCCCACGGTTCCTCAAGCGCGAGTCCACCAGCATCTTCTCAAGCCCACTTCGCTTGCTTTCAAGCCGGCCGAGACGGGCCGGCTTCAAAGCGGGATGGGGTCGTTTTGAAAGTGACTTTGGATTCAATTTTGCTGTAAGTGCGTGAGGTGTTCACGGATCGCCAGGATTTTGACTGTAAGTCCGCAAGCCTTACCCCGTTGGGCGGCGACTCTGGTCCGGCGCGCAGCTCACGAATCTTCCTCCTCGGAAAGACGGGACCGGGGCGGATGCAACCCGAAATCATGGGAGGAAAAATGCGAATCAAAACCCTAGTTTGCTGCGCCGCCCTGGCGCTTTCCCTGGCTGCGCCGATCGAAACGCGCGCCGCCGTCTTCGACGTCACGGCGTTTGGCGCCAAGGCCGATGGCACGACGCCCGACCGGGACGCGATCAACAAGGCCATCGACGCCGCTGCCGCGGCGGGCGGCGGCACCGTGTATTTCCCCGCCGGAACCTACCTCACGGGCTCGATCCGTCTGCGCAGCAACATCGCGCTCCAATTCGACCAAAACTCCCATCTCGTGGCCACGGCCGATGGGGCGGCCTACGATCCGGTCTTGAGCAGCCTGATCGTCGGCGAGAATGTCGAAAATATCGCCATCGTGGGCGGCGGTCTGATCAGCGGCACGAATGCGCTCGTTCGCCAAGGCCGGCCGGGACATCCCGCCGGCGACAAGGCCCTCGCGCTGCGTTCATGCCGCAACGTGACCCTGCGCGACTTCTCCATTCTTAACGGCGGGAGTTGCGCGATTCTGGCCACGGGCGTCGACAACATCACCGTGGAGAACGTCCGGATCGACACCAACCGGGACGGCCTCGATTTCGACGCCTGCCGCAACGTCCGGGTCTCCGACGTGAGCGTGAACGCGCCGAACGACGATGCGATCTGCCTGAAGACCCGCGGGGTCGTCGGGTTTTCCCGTGCGGTCGAAAATGTCACCATCACCAACGTGCTGGTGAGCGGCTATGATATCGGCTCGCTGCAGGATGGCACGTACAAGCGCACCCTGACGCAGGCGCCGGATCGCGACGGCCCCACCGGCCGGATCAAGATCGGCACCGAGAGCGGGGGCGACTTCAAGAACATCACGATTTCCAACGCGGTGTTCGACCGCTCGCGCGGCCTGGCGCTGGAGAGCGTGGATGGGGCGCACATCGAAGACGTGTCGATCTCGAACATCACGATGCGGGATGTTTCGAACGCCCCCATCTTCATCCGGCTGGGCAGCCGCATGCGGGAGAA
>CAZWMF010000563.1:0-2958 GCA_964634535.1 uncultured Opitutaceae bacterium
GACGCCGGAAAATCCGATCTCGGGATGGACGATCCAGAATTCCGCCCCGCTGGTGGCGAGAGTGGATGCCCGGCGATCCAGGCGCAGCTGGACGGTCACCCCCTTCAGGTCCGGAGTGAGCGTCGCGCTGCGGACGATGCCGACCGCCACGCCCTTGTATTCCAAGACCGTCTTGCCGGCCTCGACGCCGGAACCGTCGGCGAAGTCGATGCTGATTTCGGGGCCGTGATCGAACAGTTCGCGGTAGGTCAGCCAACCCCCAATCGCCAGGGCGATGATCGGCACGACCCAGATGAGCGGCAGGGAGGGAGTCCGGGATACTCGGGGAGTCGGCAACGTCGTCATGGGACGGTTGGATCGCTCGCCTCGGTCCACAAGAGCAGGCGAGGGTTGAAGGCGCGGGTGGCGAGAAGGGTCAGGACGACCACGGCCGCAAAGGCGATGATGCCGGGACGAGGTTCGATCGATCCGAGAGCGCCGAATTGCACCGCGCCCGAGAGGAACCCGACCAGAAACACGTCCAGCATCGACCACCGGCCGATGAGCTCGAGCCAGGCGTAGCAGCGGGTGAGTTCGTTCGACCGGTCCCGCGGGCCGCGCCGGGCGGCCTGGATCAGCCAGACCAGACTGGCCAATTTGAGCAGGGGGACGAGGAAGCTCGCGATAAAGACGATCCCGCCGATCGCCCACATGCCGTTCTCGCATAGCCCGACGATGCCCGAAAAAATGGTGTCGGTGCGGTCGTTGCCCGAACCGTGCAGGCTCAGGACGGGAATCAGGTAGGCCGGGACCAGCATGATGCCGGCGCTCACGGTCAGCGCGGTGGACCGCGCCAGGCTCCGGATACTTTGGGGATCGGTCATGACCCGGCCCTTTCGAATTCAAAGCCGCGCCCGGCCAGGAGAATCGCGGCCGCCATTCCGGCGTAACACCACAGTCCGGGTCCGACGGTCACGTCGACCAGATTGGCCAGCTTGAAGAAGCCCACCAAGATCGCCAGCAACTGCACCTCGGGCATGGCCCAGACTCCCAGGCCGCGGGCGAGGGAGAGGAGCCGCGGCCGAAGAATCTCTTTCCGCCCCAATGATCCCGGCAGATGCAGGCTGGCGATGAGGGCGAGCAGCAGGAGCGGCGCGAAGCAGCCGCACAGCGCGACCAAGCCCGCCAGTTCGGGCATGCCGTCCCGCCACAGGAGCCGGGCCCCGGTCAAGAGCGAGCAGGCGCGTTCGTCGCCAAATTTGGCGACCCGCACGAGCGGGAGCGTGAGGGCGGGCCCGGCGAAGAGCAGGCCGGCGAGTGCGCAGGCCGGGGCGGTGTCGGAGCCAAAACGATCGCCGCGGGCGAGCGGTGCCGAGCAGCGCACGCATAGCGCGGTTTCGCCCGCGGCCAGCGCGATACCCTGATGGCGGTGACCGCACAGGCGGCACGTTAGCGATTCGACCATGGTAGAAATATCGACGGTCAATCGCGCCGGTGGTTCCCCGGGCTCGGTTCCAGCGACGCGCCCCGCGGGGCCGGCGGCGTCGGCCGGGTCGGGCTAAGCGGCTCCGCTCCCTCCGAATGCGCCCGGAGCGAACGCGGGCTCCGGGCCGGAGCGCGCGACGGCGGCTGCGCGCACCGGTAAGAACCAATCGCCGGCGCTCGAGTCGGGCGCGAAATCCGGGCAAAGCTCGGCCAAGCGGACGCGCAGCCGTTCGCGCGCCCGGGCGATCCGGCTTTTGACCGTGCCCAAGGCGATGCCCAATTCGGCGGCGATCTCCTCGTAGGAGCGGTTGAGGACATTGCGCAGCACCAGGATTTCGCGCTGCTGGGGGTCGAGTTGCTGCATGCAGCGCTCCACCAGGTCGGTGAATTCCTGGACGGCGGTTTCCCGCGCCGGATCCGGCGCCCCGTCGGCGACCAGGTCGGCGAAGGTGGCGCTCTGGTCGGCGCCGATGGGGTGGTCGAGCGACAGGGAGTCGTAGCCGCGGCGACGGAAGATATACCAATACCGATTCCGGGAGAGATTGATGGCGATCCGGTACAACCAGGTGGATAGCGAGGATTCCCCGCGGAACTGGGCGATGCCCCGATGCGCGCGGATGAAGGTCTCTTGGGTGATTTCCTCGGCATCGGCATGATTGTGCAGCCGACCCAGGGTGAGCGCGTAGATTTTCGCCTGGTAGCGGTTCATGATTTCGACGAAGGCCGATTCGTCCCGGTTGGCGGCCCGACGGACGAGAGCTCCGTCGATCTCCTTATCCGAGGCGGGGGGCCGCTCGCCGGAGAGGTTTGAATCGATCGGGGCTGCGGCGGAAGGAGTTGAATGGTTTCGTTGTTTCATGGAGGAGAGCGCCGGCCGCACATCCTGGCGTCCGTGGCGCGGGAATAATTAGTTCTTTTCTCCTTAAGGTGCGATGGGGAGTAACCCTACCGAATGGGTCCGGACGGGCGGAAAATCCGAATTTACGACGAACCGGAGCGAAATTGGCCGGCCGCCCGAAAGGCACGGATCGGCGGGATTTGGCGGGTCGACGCCGGTCAAACTCCGATCGGCCAGGCCGGCGCACCCCGGGAAATCGCGGATAACTCCCGCGCAGTGAGGTCGAAAGGGAATCGATGAAGCGAATACAAAAAATCTCATTGAAAAAAAAGTGACAGGTGTGCATCCGTAGGCCGGAAATTTTCCGCTTCATGAGCGCCGGCGATCGCGTATCCATCGTATTGGCTGATGATCATGCCGTTTTCCGGGATGGTCTGCGGGCGCTGTTGCAGATCAACGGCGACCTGCAGGTCGTGTGCGAAGCGAGCACCGGCCGGGAGGCGGTGGCGCTGGCCCGCGAGCTCAATCCCGCCGTGGTGGTCATGGATATTAGCATGCCCTTGCTCAACGGGTTGCAGGCCACCCGCCAGATGCGGATAAACACGCCGCAGACGCGCGTGCTGATCCTGTCGGCCTATCGGGACGACGCGGTGGTA
>CAZWMF010000564.1:0-2951 GCA_964634535.1 uncultured Opitutaceae bacterium
CCGATGAGTTGGGGAACCCGTTGAACGCCACTAGCTCGACCGGCACCGCCTACCTGCCGCTCTTTACGGCGACCTCGGGCTCGAACATCGTCAACGTCAATTTCCCCGGCTATACCTACAGCGTCGGGGATACCTTCGTCGTGATGATCGCCACCGTGATTACCGGTTCCGGCTTATCGCTGCAGGGCGACTTCATCATCCAGTCCCTGATCGATTCGAGCCACTTCACCATCACGACCGCGACCAATGCGACCGGCAATGGGACCGGCTACCTCAACAACAACAACGCGCAGTACATTTACGATAACTATCCGAGCAACACGCCCACGCCGATCGCGGCGCTTGACTGGACGGTCGATAACTGGGGCGGCGATCTGGTGGCCTGTCCGAACGGCACCAATGGCCCGACCACGACCAGCGTCGAGATCTACCAGGGCATCTATATCTGGCTGCCCGGAACGCCGCGCGCGACCATCATCCCGCAAGCGCCGACCGTCAACGATGGCATCTTCGTCGCCATGCCGCAGCGGCAGATCATCGCCTGGGGCTCGACCGAGACGGGGATTCAAGACCCGCTCTTGATCGCTTGGTGCGATGTCAATAATTACAATCAGTGGATTCCGACCGTCACCAACCAGGCGGGCACGTACCGCATTCCGAAGGGCAGTCGCATCGTCGGCTGCGCGCAAGGTCCGCAGCAGGCGATCGTCTGGACCGACATCGATGTCTGGTCGATGCAATACATCGGCCCTCCGTACGTCTATTCGTTCAACGAGATCGGCTCGGGCTGCGGCTTGATCGCGCGCAAGGCCGCGATCTCCTTCAACGGGATTTTTTATTGGATGGGCGCCGCCCAGTTCTACACCCTCTCCTCCGATGGCGTGCAGCCGCTGCCGTGCACGGTCTGGGATTTGGTGTTCCAGAATCTGACCACGAATCCGCAGTATTTGCAGAACATCCGCGTCGCCGTGAACTCGCGCTTCAACGAGATTCAGTGGTTCTACCCCTCGACCGAGTCGTTGAACGGCGAGAACGACTCGTACGTCAAATACAACGTCGTCTTGGGCGTTTGGGACTACGGCAGCTTGGGGCGCAGCGCCTGGATCGATCAGTCGGTCATTGGGCCGCCGATCGGCGCCGACCCGACCTCGCTCTACCTCTACCAGCATGAGACTTCGAACGATGCCGATGGAGGGCCGATCGTAGCGACCTTCCGATCGGGCTACTTCGCGATCGGCGAGGCGGACGTTAAATCGTTCGTTGATTGGGTTTTCCCGGACATGAAGTGGTCGCAGTTCAATCAGCCGGAAATCGCTCAGGTGCAATTATCCTTCTACGTGAAAGACTACCCGAACGATAGCCCGACCGTGTACGGCCCAGTCACCATGACCTCGGAGATGCAGTACTTCTATACCCGCTTCCGCGGCAAACTGGTCGCCATTGAAATCACCAGCAGCGATCTAGGCAGCTTCTGGCGACTAGGGCTCATCCGCTACCGCTACGCTGTGGACGGACGCATCTGATGGCCGGCACCACAGTCCCCGCGAATCAGACCGGAGGCGCATCGTCCTCGGACATTCTCACGACGCTTAAAAACATCGTGACCGCACTCAACAATGCGTCCCAAACGTATCTCAACGTGAACGGAACAGATAACCTCGCGAACATCAGCACCGCGCTCGGAACCTACGTCACTGTGAGCAGCAATCAAGGGCGAGTCGTTACCGTCAGCGTCACGACGGCTGGCTCATCGACGGGCATTATTTACGATGCGCTGGCCACCAATCTCGCCGCCGTGTCGACCGCTCGCCCTATATATATAATCCCCGACAGCATTGGGCTGTATGTTGTTAATATCCCTGTAAATTATGGTATCGTTGTAGCGCCAGGTACTGGCCAGGTTTTGACAGTGAGTTATAGCTGACGTGGGTACTGGATTCACAGCTTCGATCCCGAAGCAGGTTCTCCCGCAAGGGGGATTCATGGGGACGCCGACCCCGACGACCGCTGCTGCCCCGGCCGCTGCCGCGACGCCGCTCGCCTCTGCGGCCGCCTCGATCCCGAAGCAAGTCGCCCCGGCCCCGGTTGCCCAAGCGGCAGCGCCAACCCCGGCACCTGTAGCAGCGGCGCCAGCGCCCGTGCAAGCCGCGCCGACCATCGCCGCGCAAGCCGCAGCAGCCACGGGCCAGCCGACGACACAGCAAACCAATGTCGGAACCTCCGGCCCCGCAGCGAGCATCGCGAGTGGCAACGCGGTCCCCGCGGGCGGCGGTGGCACGACTCCCGTGCAGCCCTATCAGCGCCCGGTCGCCTACGGGGCGTATCCCGAGGCGACCGGCAAGCTCTCCCAATCGGGGGCGAATATCCCGCAGTTCTCCAAGAACCCGATGGCCGCGGGAGGTCGAGCGAGTGCCGCCAACGATGCGCAGATCCGCGCCGGCCTGGAGCGTCTCGCCAAGGCCTATGGGGGCCCCAGCATCCACGTCATCCATACGCATCGACCGAAGCTCAAAGCGCATCACATCATTCACGAAGGGCCGATCCATTCGAGTGTCGCCGGCCGCACCGATCACTTGCCGATGCATGTGGAGTCGGGGGCCTACGTGGTACCGGCGGATATCGTGAGCGGCATGGGCGAGGGCAACACGATTGCTGGTTTTAAGCATATGCATCGTATCTTCGGCGGCATGCCGCGTGGCGAAGGGCCGACGCCCTACCGCGGCGAGGGAGGCCCCTACAACTCAGGCTCGCATCCCTACGATCAGGCCTCTGGGCCTTATCAGATGCCGCTCAAAGAAGGCGGCGCAGCGGACCATGACGATTCCAAAGCAGTCCCGATCGTTGCCGCCGGCGGCGAATGGGTCATCCCGCCACGACGCGTCATCAAAGAAGGCATGGGGAACATGGATCGCGGGCACAAGGTGCTCGATAAGTGGGTGCTACGTATGCGC
>CAZWMF010000565.1:0-2950 GCA_964634535.1 uncultured Opitutaceae bacterium
CCCTCGGCCAGTCCCTGACGTTTGTCGGCACCGTCGCCAACGGTCAGGTCAATGGCACGATCCGGGAATTGGGCCTGACGTTTTCGGCCACGGTCGAGCCCGCCAGCGGTGCCTCTTCGGCCGTATCCGGACTCTATCAAGCCTCTAGTGTGACCGGCGGCGGCACGTATTCGATCGTGGGCACCCAAGGCGACGTCTTTGTCTTGGCGGTGACGCCGGCCGGCGTGAGCGCTGGCACGGGCACGATCGATTCCAACAACACGATCAGCGTGACCACGACCTTGGGCGCCGCGGCGACGATCACGGCTTCAGTCAATCCGAACACAACCGCCATCAGCGGGTCGATCACGCCCACGGGGGGCAGCGCCCTCAACTTTTCCGGCGAATCGAGCGTCAACTCACCGACCATAACGCCCGCGGCGCAAACGGTCGCGGCGGGCGCCAGCCCGACGCTGAGCGTATCGGGCGCCGGCACCTACCAATGGCAATTCAACGGAGTGGATATTCCGGGAGCGACCAACGCGACCCTGACCCTGGCCAGCATTGCCACGACCCAAGCGGGCACCTATTCCGCGGTCGTCACGAGTGCAACCGGTACGGTGGGTAGCAGCTCGGCGAGCGTGGCGGTTACAGTCGACGCCCACCTGATCAACCTGTCTTCGCGTTCCTACGTCGGTATGGGCGCCCAGGTGCTGGTCGCCGGCTTTGTCGTCAGCGGCCCGGGATCGAAGCAAGTGCTCATTCGGGGCGACGGGCCAACGCTTACCGGATTCCACGTTTCCGGCGTGCTCGCCCAGCCGCGACTGTCGCTCTTCGACAATACGGGCGTGGGGATTGCGACCAACACCGGCTGGGGTAATCAGTCGGTGTCGGGATCGTCGACCGTGGCCGCGATCATCGGCGCGGCCACGACGAATGTTTTCGACCAAGTCTATGCCTTCGACCTACCCGTGGGCTCGGCCGACAGTGCGATGCTCGCCGGCCTGCCCTCGGCCGCCTATACGGCCGAAATCAATGGGGTCGGCAACACGACAGGTGTCGCCCTGGCCGAACTCTATGATGCCGATACCGGCACGCCGACCGCGCACCTGATCAACCTGTCGGCCCGCGCCTTCGTCAATACCGGCTCGGGCGTCCTGGTCGCCGGTTTCGTCATCAACGGCACGAGTTCGGAAACGGTGCTGATCCGCGGGATCGGCCCGACCTTGGGGAAGGCTCCTTTCAATGTGCCCGGTACCCTCGCGGTCCCGCAGCTAACGCTCTACGACCACACGGGGGCGGTCATTGCCGCCAATGCCGGTTGGAGCACGGCGCCGGTCGCGGGCGCGTCGACCGTCTCGGCTGGGATCCAGGCGGCGACGGCGCCGCTCATGGCCAGTCTCTATGCTTTCTCGCTGACCAGCGGCTCGGCCGACTGCGCCATCGTCGTAACCCTGCCTCCCGGGGCCTATACCGCCCAAGTGAGCGGAGTAGGGAGTACCACGGGTGTCGGCTTGGTGGAAGTGTATGACGTACCGTAGCCTCAATCCCCTGAATATTCCGGGTCGGCTACCTCGTCAGATTTACCCCTAGTCAGCGACCGGACGACGCCGCCACTCGCTCATACGAGGATTGCCCGGGGACGACCGGCGGACCAAGCTAGGGCGGTGAGCACGAAGAAATCAAACCGGCCGGTGGAACTCATCGCCGCAGCGACCAAGCAGTTTCCCCATCGGCCGAGCTGGGACGAGTACTTCATGGCCATGGCGCTATTGATCGCCAGCCGCTCCAATTGCGAGCGCTTGCATGTCGGCTGCGTGATCGTGACGGGCGGAGCGCGCAAGAACCGCGTCGTCGCGGCCGGCTACAATGGCCATCTGCCGGGCACTCCGCACGTTTCCCGGGTGCGCGACGGGCACGAACAGGGGACGGTGCACGCCGAGCAAAACGCGATCGCCGACGCGGCGCGACGGGGCAGTTCGGTCGACGGCTGCATCGCCTATCTCTCGCATTACCCCTGCATCAATTGCGCGAAAATCCTGGCCGCCTCGGGGATATTGGAGATTCGCTACCGATCCGACTACCACAACGATCCGTTGGTGGGGCAATTGCTCGGCGAGGCCGGCGTGAACATTCAGAAGCTCGGGTTGTCCGTATAACCGGCGAGGTCATGAATTCTCCGAACGAATTGGCGTTTTGGGGCTCTAGGGGTTGAGTGCATCCATGCGGGAACTCAATTCCAGCGACGCAGCTTCGATTGCCGGCTCCTTGCTCGTCGCGCACCCGGCCTTGCGCGACGGCAATTTTCGGCGGACGGTCATTCTAATGACGGCCGACGGCACCTCCGGTTCGATGGGCGTGGTGGTCAACCGGCCGCTGCCCAAGCCGTTGGGCGCCCTCGGCGGGGATTTCGCCCTGGGCCCGCTGGCCTCGGTGCCGGTCTTTCAAGGCGGTCCCGTACAGACCGAGCAGCTCATCCTGGCCGCCTGGCAGGCGCAGGCGCGGGGATTCCAGCTTCATCTGGGACTCGAACCCGAACGGGCGGCCGCCCTGATGTCCGAAAAGGACACTTTCGTGCGGGCCTATTTTGGCTATGCCGGCTGGTCGGCCGGCCAATTGCAAAATGAACTCAAGCACCAGACGTGGATCGTGACGAACGCTCCGCTCAACCTCTTCTCCCAACCCGGCGACCAGAGCCTATGGCGATCGACCCTCGCCCGGCAGGGCCCGGAATGGCGATTGCTCTCCAACGAGCCCGAGGATCCCGACCGGAACTGAATGCGCCGGCCGCCTACCGGGCGAATTTGAATAGGGCAATTAGGATTCCGGACGTGACTGCCACCTGCCCGATCCAGAAGGCGAACATCCATCGAATGAGGCGTGCTTCCAAATAGGCTAATTCGGCCTTAGTAGCCAAAGGCTCAAGCATCACCTTGGTCGCCAATGGTTCCAGCATGGCTTTGGTCGCCAG
>CAZWMF010000566.1:0-2939 GCA_964634535.1 uncultured Opitutaceae bacterium
GCCGGCCCCCATCAGCGTAGGGAGCCTCGATGCGCAGGCTGGCCATGGCGCCAGCGGCCCGGACCGACACCCGGCTCGGCGGGCCGGGCAGGCCGGCCGGACGCGCCGTTGGGATGACCGGAGCCGAGGGAATCGAGGAGGCGCTCAATCCGTTCGCGTTGTCGGCGACTACGGTGAAGGTGCAGGCCACCCCGTTGCGCAGGCGGTCGACCCGCGCGTAACCTTCCGACTGGAATTGCGCGGCCGAAATCGTGATGCGGGGACCGCCCGAGGCGGTCACCGTGTAGCTGCGGACCGGGGCGCCCCCGTCAAAGCGCGGAGGATTCCACGTGATCAGGGCATAGCGGTCGCCCGGATTGGCCACCACGCGGTCCGGCGGCTCGGGCGGGGCCTTCGCCCCAAAACGTTGCTCCAAAATGGCACGGTACTCGGGCTCGAGTCCGGCCGCCTCCAGTAGCTCGGGCGGAGCCTGGTCAAGCGCGCTGATCAGGCGGTTGTCCGCCAGCACGAGGCCGCGGGCGCGGGTGTCCCGGTCGATTTGCTGCCAAAAATTTCCCGCGACGACCAGGGGATCGTCGCCGCGGCCGTCGCCGCCGTCGTAAAAACACGGATGGGGAACGCCCCAGTTGTCATCGTTCGTCCGCCAAAGGGCGTTGCCCTGGATCGTGAGGAACGCGGCTCCGTGGTCCGAATAAATGGCGTGCCCGGATCCAAACTGGTCGTGGATGACGTTGCCGAGCACCTTCTGTCCGCCCGCCAGATCCGGTCCGGTCCGGCCCTCGGTGACGATCCCGCCGCCGTCGGCCAGGAGGAGCACGTGATCGAACACGAGGTTCGCGACGATACGGTTTTCCCGCGAGAAGTTCGCAACGCCCGGCCGGCCCACGATGTCCGGCCAACCTCCCCAACCCACCAAAATCCCCGAATAGGGAACGTGGTCGATCTGGTTATGCTCGATGCGCGTGCGCTGGGCATAGCCGACGAGGATCGCCACCGCCCCGTGAAATTCCGATCCGATATCGCATAGATGATTGTCCGCCACTCGATTATCACGTGTTGCCATAGGCCCGGTCGCCTCCGGCTGGTCGATCCCGCCCAACTCCAGGCCATTGCCGGAAATGTCGGTGAAGATGCACCCCACCACAGCGTCGTCCTGCGCCCCATCGCCCAACTCGAGGCCCGCCGCGCCCAGATGGACGAAGGCGTCGCCGACGAAATCGACCCGGCGCGCGCAAGCCAGCGTCACATTGCCGGGAATTCTCGACCAGGCGCCGTACGGCGGCGTGCCGCCGGGATAAAGGTCGCCGAGGCCCTGGCGCCGATAGCCGTCCGGACCGGTGATGAACGTGTTCGCCCGAACTTCCGAAAATCCCTCCGGCGTCGATGGCAACCGCCACGTGGCGTAGGCGAACTGCAGCCCCTGGAAGGCGAGGTCGTGCACGGGCTGATCGGGCGTGCCCGCGCCCACCACCAGCGCTTCGAGTTGCGGCGCCTCGACGTCCGCCGTGGCGAGGTCCTCGCCGGGCCGGGGCGCGTAGTAAATGATCCGGGCGGGTCGGTCGAAGTACCATTGGCCGGGAGGACCGAGGAGTTCAAAGGCGTTCTCCACATAGGCCGGCTGGGACCCGACGCCGGCCGGCCCCGCCAGGTAAGCCGCCCGGGCTTCGCCCGGTCCGGCCCAGGGGACGCGCCGCGTGGAATTGTTCCAGGCCGGCTGGGCCATGATGATCGCGCGGTCCCGCACGGAGGCGACGGGGATGCGCGGTTCGGTGGCCGGACCGGCCCCGCACGAGGCCTCGCCCCACACCGCATCGCCGCCGGTGTAGACAAATTCGAGATCACTCGGGTTGCGCCAGGCGGCCAGCGCCGCGGAATCGGCCTCGTAGCCGAGGGCGGTCGGCCGCAGCGCCACCGGCAGGCGGCCGCGCGTGCGGTGCGCCCGAACTCCATTGACGTAAAGCTGGCGCAGATCGGCCAATCCCGTCGGGGCGGGTGCAACCCACAGGTGGCGCTGGGGATCGACCTCGCGCCAACCCCTCACGGGCACGCCCCCGCTGATGACCGGGACAGCGCCCGGGACGGCGGCCCAGATCACGCGGTGGCCGGGGACGCCCGAATCGCGCGCATCCAAGACGAGCGGAGCCGCCAGCCGGTAGACGCCCCCGGCCAGCGCGATCGTGATGTCCCCCGGCCCCGCACGGCTTTGCGCCCGCGCCAGCGCCTGGGCCCGGCCGAGCGTGCGGACCGGCCGGTCGACCGTCCCGTCGTTGGCGTCGTCGCCCGCGGGCGACACCGCGATGTCAGCCCGCAAGAGCGCCGGGAGAATCAGGGCGACGAGCGCCAGCGCGCGGACGAGGGATCTCATGAAGGCCGTGGCAAAGAGCAAAGGGCGGTTTTCCCGAGAAGCCAAGATTGCGTATCGGCCCCGACGCCGTCACGCTCGCGTCGGTGAGCGGTCCCCCCCCCAATGAAAAACTGGAAGGCCTCGTGGCCATGCTCGGCGACGCGGAGGCCCGCGAACTGGTCCGGATCTACCTGAGCAGCGTCCCCAAGCTCGTGGCGGAGATGGCCGGGGAGGACCGCGTCCGGGTGCGGCGCGCCGCCCACACGCTAAAGAGCAGCTCCCTGCAAATGGGAGCGGCCGACCTCTCCGCCCACGCCCGCGAGCTCGAACGCCGGCTCGACGAGGGCAGCCCCTTGCCCGATGCGATCGAACTCAAGCTTTTTCAGGGGCAAGTGCGCTCGGTCGAACGCCAGCTGCGGCCCTTCGCCGGGCCGGAGTAGCGCTACATCTTGACGATGCCGCACTGGACGCACCAGCGCACCAGGCTCGCCACCTCGCTCACCCCGATCTTGTCCATGATGTTCGCCCGGTGCTTCTCGACCGTGCGCACGCTCAAATCGAGGCGGGCGGCGATCTCCTTCGAGGAAAAGCCCTC
>CAZWMF010000567.1:0-2934 GCA_964634535.1 uncultured Opitutaceae bacterium
ACGTCCTCGCCCTGGGCGTTCATGAGGAACTCCCCGTAGAACACTTTTTCGCCGGTCGCCGGATCCCGGGTGAAGGCCACGCCGGAACCGGACTTCTCGCCGGTATTGCCATAGACCATGGCCTGGACGTTGACCGCGGTGCCCCATTCCTGCGGGATATTGTATTTGCGGCGGTAGACGATCGCGCGGTCGTTCATCCAGGAGCCGAATACGGCGCCCACGGCGCCCTTGAGCTGTTCCCAGGGGCTTTCGGGGAAGCCGCGGCCGACCCGATCCTTGACCAGGGTCTTGAAGCGTTGGACGAGTTCCTTCAGGTCGTGGACCGAAAGCGCGGTGTCGTCGACCTCGGCGTTGCCGTGGCGCTCGTGCTTGAGCTCGCTGATGACGGTTTCAAACGGCTCGTGGTCTTCGCCCGGGCGCTTCTGCACGCCCATGACGACGTCGCCGTACATCTGGATGAACCGGCGGTAACAATCCCAGGCGAACCGCTCGTTGGCGGTTTTCTTGGCGAGGGCTTCGACCGTCTGGTCGTTGAGGCCCAGGTTGAGGATCGTGTCCATCATGCCCGGCATCGAATCGCGCGCGCCCGAGCGCACCGACACGAGCAGCGGATTCTGCAGGTCGCCGAAGCGCGCTCCGACCTGCGACTCGATCGAAAGGATGCCCGCTTTGGTCTGAGCGTCGAGGCTCGCCGGGTAGGTGCGCTTGTTCGCGTAAAAATACGTGCAGACCTCGGTCGTGATGGTGAAGCCGGGAGGGACGGGCAGATTGATCCGACACATCTCGGCGAGATTGGCGCCCTTGCCGCCCAGCAGGGCGCGTTGGGAGCCGTCGCCGTCGGTTTTCTTGCCAAACAGATAGACGTACTTGGGGCCTCGGGCGGCGGGGGCGGACTTGCCCGCGGGGCGGGAGGATTTATGGGCGTGGGAAGTGGCAGGCATGAAGAGGCCCATCGCAAACACCCAGACCCTCCCCTGTCAACCGATCAATCACGGCGATCGCGGGGCGGCCGTCGGGGAAAGCCGGCGGACGGCTCGCGAACGAGCCGATTTCGGCCCGGGCCGGCCCGGCCGGACCCGCGCGGGCGGCCGGCGGACCGGACGGTCCAACTCAGGACTTTCCCGAACGCGATTGGCGTTGGAACCTCAACACCACCCGAAACATCTGTAACGCCAGCCAAAACACGCCCGTCATGCACGAGGCCGTGATCGCGCCCCAAATCACAATCCATTTGTGTTCGTTCGAGGGCACGTGAGGGGCGAGGACCGAATACATGTAGGCGAAGAAGGCGACCAGGAGGACCGCATCGACCGCCAGGCTCTTGGATGTCACCAGTTTCGTCTCGGATTGGGCCATGGAGGCGAAAAAGGCGGCAAAGCCCCGGTTTGTCCACGGAAAATCGCGCGAAACCGGCGAACCGGCGCTCGCCGCGATTTTGGGATAGCATCCCTCGGCGGCCCGTTACAGATTGCGCTCAATGAGCGACTCCCGCCTCAAAATCTTCTCCGGTAATTCCAACCGGCCCTTAGCCGAGGAAATCTGCCGATGCATCGGCGAACCTCTCGGCGAGGCCACGGTCACGAGCTTTCCCGACGGGGAGACGTTCGTAAAGATCAACGAGAATATCCGGGGCCAGGACGTCTACATCATCCAATCGACCTGTCCGCCGACCAACCAGCACCTGATGGAGTTGCTGATCATGATCGATGCCGCGCGCCGCGCCTCGGCCCAGCGGATTACGGCGGTGCTGCCGTTCTTTGGCTACGCCCGGCAGGATCGCAAGGACCAGCCGCGGGTGCCGATCACAGCCAAATTGGTCGCCAACCTGCTGGTTTCGGCCGGGGCCAACCGAATCCTCACGATGGATCTGCACAGCCAGCAGATCCAGGGTTTCTTCGATATTCCGGTCGATCATCTCTACGCCTCGCCCGTGTTCTTCGAGGACCTGGGCAAGAATCGCAGCGCCACCCTGGTGGTGTGTTCGCCCGACGTCGGCGGAATGAAAATGGCCGCGGCCTACGCCGATGTCCTGGGCGCCGGCCTGGGCCTGGTCGCCAAGAAACGCCAGAACGCCACCACGGTGGAGGCGATCAATGTGGTCGGCGAAGTCGAGGGCTGTGACGTGCTCTTGGTCGACGACATCACCGAGACGGCCGGCACGTTGATGGCCGCCGCCAAAATCCTGCGCGAACACGGCGCGCGCAGCATCAAGGCGGCGGTGAGCCATTGCATTCTCAACGAGGTGGCCCGGGAACGGCTGCGGTCGGGATTCATCGACGAACTGCTCACGACCAACACGGTGCCGCTCGAGGTCGGCAAGCTGCCGGTGCGGGTGCTCAGCGTGGCAAGTCTGCTCGGACAGGCGATTCAGCGGATCAACACGAACGAGAGCGTCACGTCGCTTTTCCGAATCAAGGGCTTCTAGGACCATCGGGCGCAGACACCCGGCGGTCGCGGGGCCCGGGGACCGTTTGAAAGCAGGTGGACCGGCGGGCGCGGAAAGGTTGCCGCGCCGCCGGTTCTTCATACATTCCACGTTCCTCATGAAGTTCCCGTCCCTCCTGATTTTGTCGCTCGGATTCGCGTTCGCCGTCGGCGGGGCGCCGGCGGCGACGGTGGCCACTCCGGTCAAGGCGCCCCTGCTGCGGCGCGACTCGTCGGCGGTGACCGACGGCAATGTCGGCTGGCTCGTCAGCTATGCCGACGTCGTCGAGCCGGTCCTGCGGGCGGTCGTCTCAATCTATACGACCAAAACGATCCGCGAGCCGGTCAACCCGCTCTTGCGGCAGTTTTTTGGCGACCAGTTCGCGGTGCCCGAGCAGGAATTCAAGCAAAGCGGTCTGGGTTCGGGCGTCATCGTTTCGCCCGACGGCTACATTTTGACGAACAATCATGTCGTGCAGGGGGCGGACGAACTCACGGTTGCGCTGAGCG
>CAZWMF010000568.1:0-2918 GCA_964634535.1 uncultured Opitutaceae bacterium
CGACTACGCCGCCCAAGGGCCGACCCGGGAAAACATCGGCAAGCTGCACGAGCTGGCGAGCAGCTGGATCAAGAATCACATCCTGAAGATCGACATGCAGCTCAAGCCGTGCAAGAAGGCGGCGGCCTGAGTGCCGCCCCCTGGCCTGATCGGCAATCGGCCCCGGAATTGGCATCCGGCCACCCTGGTTTCTAACGGCCAGACCGAACGGGAAGAATTGGGCCACGACAGGTCCGCCATGGACAAGGTGGTAACCGATATTCGGGAGAAAACACGCCGCCGCCTGTTCCCTGCGGCGCCTTCCCTCCCCGAAAACCCGCCGATTACCCCGGTAGACCGCCCGAGGGCCCCCTCAGGAGGCTCAACGCTTTTCGTTGAACCCTCACTCGGTAACCGTTATTGAATGGGCATTCGGAGTCATCCCGACCCCGCTAACCCATAAAGATCATCCATGGCAAAGAAATCCGCCCGTAAACCGTCTGCAGCCTTCATGAAACCTCTTACCCCGAGCCCGGCGCTCGCCGCGGTCGTCGGAGCAAAGCCGCTCCCCCGCACCGCCGTGGTGAAGGCCCTGTGGGCCTACATCAAGAAACACGGCCTCCAAGACGCCAAGAACAAGCGTCAGATCAACGCGGACGCCGCGCTGAAGGTCGTATTCGGTGGCAAGAGCAAGGTCGACATGTTCGCGATGACCAAGCTCGTCTCGGGCCATCTAAAGTAAGTCGTAAGCGCCGCCTTGTCGCTTGCCGCGGCTCCGCGCCGCGGCGAGCGGCGGGCGCATCGACCAGCCGGCGCGCGACGCCGGTGGCCAATTTCAACCCGGCGAGTCCCCGCGGTTTTCGATTGAATTCGCGACGCGATCGTCTGGAATTTGCAATTCGATGATGAATCTGCGCAGCGCGCTCGCCGGCCTCATTCTGATACAGAGCGGTTTTCTGGCCAGCCACGGTGCGGAGACGGCGAAGGCCGTAGCCTATGGCCTTTCCATTGAATTGATGCCGTCGAATCCGGCCTACACCGCGCGCTTCGGAACCGCGACCATCTATTATTCGACGTTCACCGGCACCGCCGGCGAATTCCTTGTCCAGGACTTTGGTGCCCCCACCGAGTATGTCACCGGGGAAATGGGCCCAGCATTTGGCGCTCCCGACATCTATGAGGGAGGCTATGAGATCGATGAGGGCGAAGCGTCGGCCGACTTCGGTTCCTACACGGTAACGATGCCCACCACCGATACGACGGGCCTGGGTCTGCCCGATGTCCTCAACCCCACCCTTCCTGGCTCCTTCACCGCGACCGGATTCGGCTACGACACGGAATGGGGCGGCACGACGTTCCCCCTCTCGATCGCGTTTGCGCGGGCGGCCAATAGCGGGATCGGCTTCTATACGGCCACCTCGGTTGATCCGGGCGGCAGCACAAGCGTGTTCACCGGCCCGTTCGAATTGGTCGGCTACACCGGTACGATCACGTATTCACGGGGGAAATCGAATACGCTGACCATCAACCTCGTCGACCTAACCAACACCTACAGCCTGTCCGGCACGACGACCTTTACCGTCCCCAATGCCAACGAGATCGACTTTGCGGCATTCTACCTGGGCGGTTCTTGGGCGCTGGCCGGAACGCTGACTCGCAGTGGCAATTCCTACACCGGTGCTCTCCAATTCCAGGCGACGAGTTGGCTCGACTACTCCCAGTATCGATTCCAGATTGTCGATACCAACACGACGAATGGCAGCGGCGTACCCGACTTGTCGGCACCGCTGCCACTGCCGACAATCACCACCCAGCCGGCGTCACAAACCGTGACCGCGGGTAATGCGGTGTCGTTTTCCGTCGTCGCCTCCGGCATGCCGACCTACCAATGGTATTTCGATGGCAATGCCATCCCCCAGGCGACGGGTGCCACCCTCACGCTCTCCAGCGTCTCGACGGCCAGCGCGGGCACCTACACGGTCACGTTGACCAATAGCGGAGGCTCCGTCACGAGCGTCCCGGTCACTCTGACCATCAATCCCGCCGCGGCGCCGCCTGCCATCAGCCTGCCGCCAACCGCGCAGACCGTCGCCTTGGGAAGCACGGTCGTGTTCCAGGTCGCAGCCAGCGGGATCCCCGCTCCGCAGTACCAATGGTACCTCAACGGCGCGCCGGTGCCGGGCGCCACTGGCGCCCGGTTGGTGATCTTTAACGCCACGTCCGCCAACCTCGGCACGTACAGCGTCGCTGCGACCAACCCCTCCGGTTCTGCAACGAGCCCAGGAGCCGCGCTGACCCTGGCCGACACCACCGACATCGGCCGGCTGATCAATCTATCGGTCCGCACCAATGCCGGACCCAGCAACCTGGTCACGATCGGCTTCTTTACGGGCGGGACGGGCACCAGCGGCGGCCAAAGTCTGTTGCTGCGCGGCATGGGGCCCAGCTTGACCGGGTTCGGCGTGCCCAATGTCTTGGCCGACCCAATCATCACCGTCTTCAGTGGTTCAACCGTCGTCGCGAACAACGATAATTGGGCTGCAAACCAGGCGGTCGTGTCCGCCGCAGATACCGCGACCGGAGCCTTTTCGCCGAGCAGCCCAACCAGCCTCGACGCCGCGCTGGTGGCGTCCCTTGCGGCGGGCGGCTACACGATGCAATTATCCGGCAACGGCTCGGCCAACGGCGAGGGCTTGGCCGAGTGCTATGACGCAACGCCGCCGGGCACCTACCTGCCGACCAGCCCACGCCTCACCAATCTGTCCTGCCGCACGAATCTTGCGGCGGGCGCCGTCCTGACCGCCGGATTTGTCATCGGCGGAAGTACCGCCCGGACGGTACTCGTGCGGGCAAGCGGCCCGGCCCTGATACCCTTTGGCGTCAGCGACACGATGGCCGACCCGCAGCTCACGCTTTTCAACAATGCGGGCGCCGCGATC
>CAZWMF010000569.1:0-2917 GCA_964634535.1 uncultured Opitutaceae bacterium
CAGAGCCTGCGTCGTGAAGATGGTCACCGGCATATGCACGAGATAGATCTCGTAGCTCATGGCGCCGAGCAGGCCGATCGGAGCGATCGCGAGCCCGGTGAACCGGCCGGGTTCGACCAACTGCGAGGCCACCAGGATTGCGACCGAGGAAAGGCCGCACCAGAACGGCCCGAATTGGCCGGCGTCCGTCGGATAATGCGCAAGCGCCCAATAGGCCAGGTTGGCGAAAGCAACCGACAGCAACGCCCAGCCCAATCCGCGCCGGACCCAGGGAGCGCAATACTTCCGCAAACGCGCCGGCTCGACATAGGCCGCAATGGCGCCCAGCGCCAGGAGGTCCATGCACCCGAGCGCACTATAGCTGTCGGTCTGCCCGGTGATCCGGAGGTACTCGGACGTCGCCACGACGAACATCGCGACCCACGCGACAGCCGCACGGCCGTTAAGGGCCAAGCCGATGAAGGGGAAGGCGAGGTAAAACATCTCCTCCACGGAGAGCGACCACAGGGGATTCCAGGCATGCAGCCCGGAGTCTCCATTGAACTGCTCATTAAAGCGAAAACTCAGAACCGAAAAAACCGCCCGTCCAACCATTTGCCCGTCCTGGAAGACAAATCCTTTGACCCGCATCGCATGGAAGAGCACCAAGCCGAAGAGGCTGAGCAGGAGCATGGGCATGATGCGGCTGAACCGCATCCACCAGAACCCGGAGAAATCGATCTGGTTCAATCGACCGTAGCGCTTGAGCGCCAGATTGGTGATGAGGAAACCGGAGACGACAAAGAAAAGGCTCACCCCGTAGTAGCCCAGGCCTTGGCTCACGTTCCCGACACTGCGTCCGAACCACGGCAGCTCGGTTGCGTCCGACCGTCCAAGAAAATACTTGAGCAAACCCAGATGCGAGACCACGACCATCAGGATCGCCAGGCCTCGCAGGAAATCGATGATGCGATTGCGTTGGGCCGGATTGAAATCCGGGTTGGGAGACGGCGATCTGGGTTCGTCCCGGACGGGTGGGCAAGTTTCGTGCATTCGATGGGCCGGAAAACCTGCGGTCAACCGGCGGGGTGGCGGCCCCCGCGGTCGGCCCTGGGGCCAGGAGTTTGACGGCGGGATTCAATACCGCGCCGATGGGCGCCTGTAAAGGCCCTGGAAGTTGGCGCGCGTCGAACGGCCGACCCGGTAAACAAACCCACGGGTCCGGTGGGCATGCTCTGCGCCGCGAGCCTCTCGCGCGATCGGTTGCTTTCGTTCCAGGAACGGGCGGCCAGCTCACGCGAGAATGACTCATTGCCCACCCGCTCGCCGTCGATAAGGATTGAATCATGGCAATATTCTTTTTCTCTGAGGCGATGACCGTGGAGAACCCCTCGACCCATCGCAGCCTCCGGGAGTGGCCCCACCCAAGCGAGGCCCGCTCTTGAGCGGGTCGCCGTCGCCTTTGAAACAGCGTAGGTCATTCCGCTGGGCGCAGCTCATGGGCTGGATCGTTATGGCCATCGGGCTCGCCCACGGCCAAACCGGGACGTTTGCGCCCAACGGCGTCTATCCCACCACGACGCGCGACCTTCTGCCGCGGCAAATCCATACGTGGGGCTCCTGGATCGGCGGCGATGCCTTCGAGGGCCGCCAAGAAAGCGCCTGGACCCCGGCCGCCTCCGATCGCGTTGTGTTTATTGCCGGTTACCCGTCCAATCCCGGTTTGTCGTTGGAGGTGGAATGGCGCTTGGCCGATGGGACGGTCGCGACGGAACGCTATGCCGGCTCGCCGATCGGCGAAGCGTGGGTGCCGTGGCGGGTTGCCGCTCCGCCGGGTGCCCAGGCCATCCGGTGGGTGGCCGAAGACCGCAGCCAGGGGTTGAACGGATGGCTGGGCGTGAGCGAAATCGTCAAACCCGGGTGGGCGCTCAACCGGGCCCCAGTCGGGGTCCGCGTGAGCGTCGCCTTTTGCGCGGTCGGACTGGTCTTGGCCTTGTCCCTAATGGGAATGCCGGGCGGCTCCCACCGCGACGGTGCCGATGCCAAAGCTCTCGCTTTGATTCCCGAGGCGTTGCGACCGATCGTGGCCGCCGCGGCCGTGGCGACTTCGGCCTACGTCATCATGGGGATTTGGTTCCTGTCGCCCCAGGCCGGCGCGTGGGCCAGCAGCCTTTTCCTCCTGATTGCCGGAGGGACCGGCGCGTGGCGATTGTGCCGGCGGCGGCCAGGACCGAGTTGGCTCGCCCCGATCGGGGTGGCCGCGGCCGTGGGCCTCCTGTACCTGGCGATGCTTTTCCGCCTCCCGGAGTTCACGTTTCATCATGCGGCGGCGACGCAAATTCTCCGCAACATGCCGATGGACAATGAGCTTCCCGGGTTGTTCGCCAAAAAACTCATCAACCACGACGGGCCGAAGAACTTCATCGGCGACTGGCTGACGAGCGACCGGCCGCCGCTCGAGTCGGGCTGGGTGCTCCTCTTCTATCCCGTGATCCGGGCGTTGCACCTCGACCTCGATGCGGCCATGTGCGCAGCCGGATGCTGGTTCCAATTGCTGTGGTGCCCCGCCCTATGGGGCCTCGCCCGTTCGCTGGGGCTTTCCCGCGGCAAGGCGCTGGCCGTCGTGGGCGCGGTGGCGCCGCTGGGACTGCTGTTGGCGAACACCGTCTACGTTTGGCCCAAGCTCGGCGCGGCCGCGTTCGTCACCGGCGCGGTCACCCTGGGTTTCCTGGGGGAATCGGCGGAAGACGGCCCGCCGCGCCCCCGGCGGTTTGGTGCCGTCGGCGGCTTGCTGGCGCTCGGATGGCTGAGCCACGGAGGCGCGGCCTTTTCGGTTCTGGGCACCCTTCCGTTGTTCCTTTGGCGGGCGAGGAGTTGGCGCGCCTGGGCCCCCGCCGCGCTGGTCTTCCTGCTGCTGGTCGCCCCCTGGATTGCCTAT
>CAZWMF010000570.1:0-2912 GCA_964634535.1 uncultured Opitutaceae bacterium
ACTCGCTGATTCTTGCCCGAAAGCAGCCTTTTGGCAGATCGAAAAGATAAGAACGACTACGCTGAACGTTGCCGATAGCGTCCGAACTCGGGAACTCGTCATCCCGAATGAACTATGGGCTTTGGATCGAGGTAAAGGGTCATTCATGCTGACCGGGGTTTGTGCGGGGTGCAGGCGCCCGCGAGAAATGCCACTTTGCTTTTACGCAAGATTGCGGTTCCCGGATTCATCATTCCGTTCATGACCGCAATGGGAGTGCCGGTATTGGGCACATTGGGGGATAATCGTAAGCATTGCGACTCTTTCGATCTCCGGCGTTACCGATCGCCGGGGCGGGTCGCCAGGACCGAAAGGAGGAACTCGGCGAAAGTCGCATTGTTCCAATAGATTAGAATCGATGTCCACCCTCCGGTTTCCGCCGCCGATCCGCCTGCGACCTCTCTATCCGGGACAGGGTCGCGATGGCCGCGTTGGATCGTTTGCCCTGCCGGAAGTTCGAACCTTTGCCATCGCCTTGCCGAACAAGCCTGGGATGTCGATTGAATCTGCCTTGGACCGTAATCGAGCGCCACCGAAGATACGCTTGCGGGAAGGGGTGGCAGGTGGATTTGATCGGATCTCACCCACTCATGAAAAAAGCCCTCGTCACCGGCATCACCGGCCAGGATGGGTCCTACCTGGCCGAACTGCTGCTGGAAAAAGGCTACGAAGTCCACGGAGTCATCCGGCGGGCCTCGACCTTCAACACCGGGCGCATCGACCATTTGTACCAGGACCCGCACATCAACGGCGTCCGGTTGTTTTTGCATTACGGCGATTTGGCCGATTCGGTCCAGATGGTGAAGCTGCTGTACGAGCTCGCGCCCGACGAAGTCTACAATTTGGGCGCCCAATCGCATGTCCGGGTGTCGTTCGACATCCCGGAGTACACGGGCGACGTGGACGGCTTGGGCGCCCAGCGGATCCTGGAAGCGATTCGGGAAGCCGGCCTGGTGAAGAAGGTCCGCTATTACCAGGCGTCGTCGTCCGAGATGTTTGGGAAGGTCCAGGAGGTTCCGCAAACCGAGCGCACGCCCTTTTGGCCGCGGTCGCCGTACGGTTGCGCCAAACTCTACGCCTACTGGCTCACGGTCAATTACCGCGAGGGCCGTCGCATGCACGCCAGCAACGGGATTCTCTTCAACCACGAGTCGCCCCGCCGCGGCGAGACGTTCGTGACGCGCAAGATCACCCGGGCGGCGACCCGGATCAAGGAGGGGCTCCAGGACAGCCTATATCTGGGCAATCTGGAAGCCAAGCGGGACTGGGGCTATGCCAAGGAGTACGTCGAGATGATGTGGCTCATGCTCCAGCAGGACGAACCCGACGACTATGTCGTCGCCACCAACGAGACCCATAGCGTGCAGGAATTCTGCGAGGAGGCGTTCGGCTTGCTGGACCTGGATTGGAAGCAATACGTGCGGCACGATCCGAGATACGAGCGGCCGTCCGAGGTGGATCTGCTGATCGGCAATCCGGAGAAGGCCCGCCGGCAACTGGGCTGGGCCCCGCAAGTGCGCTTCAAGGAATTGGTGCGGATCATGGTCGAGCACGACCGGGAATTGGCGCGGCAGGAGTCGGATCTGCGCCAGCTGAAGGAAAAGCGAACGAAGTCATGAAGCTGTATATCGCAGGGCATCAGGGGATGGTGGGCGCGGCGCTCGTGCGCCGGTTTTCGGCGGAGCCGGGCGTGACGCTCGTGTTGCGCAGCCGGACGGAACTCGATCTGGCCGACGCCCGGGCCGTGCGCGAATTCTTCGCGGCGGAGCGGCCCGACACGGCCGTGATCGCCGCGGCCCGCGTCGGCGGCATCCACGCGAACTCCACCTATCCGGCCGAATTCATCCACGACAATCTCGCGATCTCGATCAACACGATCGAGGCGGCGCGGCAGGCGGGCACGCGGCGGCTGCTTTATCTGGGCAGCAGCTGCATCTACCCCAAACAGGCGCCTCAGCCGATGCCCGAAGACTGCCTGCTCACCGGGCCGTTGGAGCCGACCAACGAGGCGTATGCCGTCGCCAAGATCGCCGGGCTCAAGCTCTGCCAATACTACCGGAAGCAGTACGGCCTGCTGTACCATTCGGCCATGCCGACCAATCTGTACGGGCCGCGCGATAACTATCACCCCAAGAATTCCCACGTGCTGCCGGCGCTGATCCGTCGTTTTCACGAGGCTAAGGTGGCCGGGCAGCGCTCGGTGACGGCCTGGGGAACCGGCGCGCCGCGCCGGGAATTCCTGCACGTCGACGACATGGCCGACGCGTGCGCGTTCATCCTGCGCCTGCCCAACCCGCCCGACTGGCTGAACGTCGGGATGGGCGAGGACGTGAGCATTCGCGAGCTGACCGAAATCGTGGCCGAAGCGGTGGGCTTCCCGGGGACGATCGAGTGGGACGCGAGCAAGCCCGACGGCATGCCCCGCAAGCTCCTCGATGTGGGCCGCCTCGCGGCCCTGGGGTGGAAGGCGCGGGTTCCTCTCCGCGCCGGGATCGCCCGCACCTACGCCGATTTTTTGGCGGAAATCGCGGACGGGCGCCTGCGGAGCTGAGGGGGCCGGGCCCCGGGGCGCCGGTTCGGCCGAGCCGGCGTTTTCGGAAGGGACGGCGGGCGGAGGGGACGCCGGCTTTGATTTTGCATCGCGCCAGACGGTCAAATCTGGCATCTGGCACGATTCATCCGGATGTCCACCAACCCTGAATTTGCCGCCGAAGACGAAGTCGAGGGCGGGCCGCGCAAATCGTTTTGGGAGCACATCGACGATCTGCGGCTGGCGCTGATCCGCTCGGCCATTGCTTTGGGCGTCGCGTTGGTGATCTGTCTACTGCTGGCCCCACGCATCGTCGGCATTCTGGAGTACCCGATCCAGCGCA
>CAZWMF010000571.1:0-2908 GCA_964634535.1 uncultured Opitutaceae bacterium
ATTCACCGCAGTGGTGCTGGTGGAGTTGGTATAGAATCCATTCGCGGCGCCCAGTGCCGCAATCACGCCCGTCACCTCAAGAGCATATGTAGATGTCGATATGGCGGTAGGTCCGCTGTGCCCAGGAGCGATGCCTACCCATCCTCCAGGCGAGATCGAAAACGCCGTATTTCCGTACCCTCCAGAGACGTCGCCACCCTCATAGATGGCGTAGAATTCCGCGGTGGTCGTGCCCGCACCGGCGATGATCACGCCGACACCCGAAGTCGAAGACGCCAGCGTTTGCTGGGAGATCGAGATCTGGTTGGCGGACGAGAGATCATCCGTGGTGTAGACCGCGAGCGTGGAACCGCCCGTGGAGAACATCGCCTGACCGTTGAACGACTGGGTCGTCAAGGTGTTGAGTTCTTGCTGCAGTTGCGTGAACTCATCGCCGTAGTTGGCCAAGTCGGACGAGTTTTTGGTCGGGTCCGTATACAGGGTCGCGAGTTGCGACATGCGATCGAGGATCGAACCGGCGACCTGGAGGGAGCCATCCTGCGTTTGCAGGAGCGAAACCGCATCGCCTACGTTGCTCTGGAGGTCACCGTCCCGATTGGCCGTGGCCGTCAGTTTCATCGAAACTGCCAGACCGCCGGCGTCGTCGGAGGGGTTCACGATCTTCGAACCGCTCGAGAGCTTGTTCAAGCTCTCCTGTAACATTGATGTCGAGTAAGCGAGATTGTTTGCGGCAATGCTCGCTGTAGTGTTGGTATTAATCACGACTGACATGGTATCTATCCTTGATCTTAGTGCGACGATCCGCCGTCGCCACGGGCCCGGTGGGTTGGCGCCGGGCCGCGCCTATTGAGGGACTAACCTCAAAGAACTTGCGCGATTGAATCGCGCGCTTGGGTATTGCGCCGGCCCCAGCCTGATCACCCGCTTTCGACAACCGCGGGAAAAAGTGCGCAAGGAGCGGCAATCACTCCGGCCCCTGCGCGGGGCGATCAGGCTTGGTGGCGTTATCCAGTGATAAGCTTCAGGGCGATTTGGGAGCTCTGGTTGGCCTGGGTGAGCATGGCCGCGCCCGCTTGGACGAGGACATTCCACTTGGCGAGGTTGGTGGTTTCCTGGGCCACATCGACGTCGGAGATCCGGCTGATGGCGCCCTGGAGGTTGGTCTGGTTGGTGGTGAGCAGGGTGGCGGCGAAGGTGAGCCGGCTCTGTTCGGCGCCGTTGTTGGCGCGCATGGTGGCGACGTTTTGCAGTGCGTCGGTGATCACGGACAGGGCGGCAATGTCGCCCAGGCTGGTGATCGAAGTGGCGATCAGGGCGCCAATGCCGGACCCGGTGCTGCCGAGATCCTGCGCCGTGACGCTGACCGCCGAGGCCGACGACAGGTCGTCGGTCACATCGACCGCGAAGCCGGTTGTGCCGAACAGGGAAACGCCGTTAAACGATCCGGTGGTCAGCGCGACCAACTGCGCTTGGAGCTGCACGAATTCATCGCTGTAATTGGCGATGTCCGAGGAGTTCTTCGTCGGGTCGGTGGACAAGGTTTCCAGTTGGCTGATGCGATCGAGGATCGTACCGGCCACCTGGAGGGCGCCGTCCTGGGTTTGGAGGTAGGACGTCGCGTCCCCGATGTTGTTCTGGAGCGCCCCTTGGCGATCGGAGGTGGCCGTGAGCTTCATGGATACGGCCAGGCCGCCGGCGTCGTCCGAGGGGTTGACAATCTTCGAGCCACTCGAGAGCCGGTTCATGCTCTCTTGTAACATCGAATTGGAGTAGGCTAGGTTGTTCGCGGCGATTTCCGCCGCCGAGTTCGTGTTGATGACAACTGACATGGTATCTTCCTTGATGGCTAAGCGCGACGTCCGTGTCGCATTCGGATCCGAGGGGGCGGCTTCGGATCGCGCCGGTCGGGGTTTGAAACCCGCGACGTGGAGAAAGATCGTCGCGGTGGCCGGAAAACTTTACGTCGGGCGGCCGGATATCTTTTCCTGCTCGTAAGATGCCCGGACCCGCTAAAGTTCGGGTGGGAGGCGCCGATACACGGAATGGGGTATATTCCCTACTTTCCAAGCCATGGCCACCGTACAAATAGCCGGACTCGCCTCCGGGATGAACTGGCAGCAGATCATCAACGAGTTAGTGCAGGCAGACAGCGCGGGGATGAACCAGGTGCAGACCCAGCAGACCCAGGTCAACAGCCAGGTGACCGCCCTGGGCGCGGTCAATACCGACCTCACCAACCTCGCCAATTCGATTTTTTCCCTGGAAGACCCGAGCCTGTACTCGGCGGTCTCGGTCAGTTCGAATACGGCCAATTCCACCTGGCAGGCCAACGCCACGGTGGGCACCCCGCCGGGCAGTTACACCCTCGACGTGACGAAGCTGGCGACCGCGTCGGTGTTGACCGGAACCAATACGGTTGCCAACCCGTTGAACAGCAGTGCCGACGTGAGCGGGCTGACGCTCGCGAACATGCAGACCTTCGAGCCGGTGACCGCCGGCACCTTCACCGTGAACGGCCAGCAGATCACGGTGACGACGAGCGAGTCCTTGCAGGACGTCTTCGCCGCGATCTCCACGGCGACCGCCAGCGCCGGAGGGGTGACGGCTTCCTACGACCCGACGGGCGACCAGGTCAAGCTGCAGAGCACGAGCGGCAACATCGTTCTCGGAGCGGCCAACGACACGAGCAACTTTCTGCAGGCCTTGAAGCTGCAAAACAACGGCACCGGGACGATCTTGAGCGCGGGCACGCTGGGTTCGCTGAACGCCAACGCCATGATCGCAAACACCGGATTGGCCACGGCGCTCAGCGGTCAGGACAGCTCGGGCAACGGGACGATGGTCATCAACGGGGTGACGATCGATTACAACATCAACACCGACTCGCTGAACACGCTGCTCGGCCGGA
>CAZWMF010000572.1:0-2904 GCA_964634535.1 uncultured Opitutaceae bacterium
GCCACGTCCGCCACCTCGGCGGCGTCGGCGTTATGAATGCTTAGCGCCGCTCCGCGCTGCACATGGATAAGGTCGATATCGGCGAAGCGGACATGGGAAATCGACTCGGTTCCGGTCTCGAACCCGATCTCGAGGCCGTTGCCGCCGTTCCGCATGTTCCAGAGCACGCAATGGCGGACCGCGATGTCGTGGGTTGGCCGATTGTCCAGATTTTTGACGGCGACGCAGTCGTCGTTGGTGCGCACGAAGGCGTTTTCGACGAGCACCTGGGACGAGGACACCAGGTCGATGCCGTCATCTCCGTAATGCTCGCTCGGGTTGAGAATCCGCAGCCCGTCGATCCGTGTGTTGTGGGCAGCGCGGATGCAAACCGTCCAGCCGCGGCTGTCGAACAGGGTCACCCCCTCGATGAGCGCTCCTTCGGTTTCCTGCAGGTAGATGAGATTCTGGCGGCCCATGCCGTAGCTCAGCGCCCGCTCCGCCGAAAGGCGCGCCAGGTCGGCCGAGACACCCCGTGCCACGGCAGCTGGCGCGGGCGGATCCGCTTCGAGGGCGAGTTCGGATCCGTCCAATACGCCGCGGCCGCGGATGGTCACGCCGTGGGTCCCGATCGAGCGCACACAACCCTTCACCCAGGCGCCGGGCGCGAGGTACAGGGTCTCGCCATTCTGCAATGAAATGAGGCCCGCCCGATGGATACCCGGTCCGAAGTAGTGCACGCCGGGCGCATCCGGTTTCGGCGGATTGATTTCCGGAGCATAGGCGAACAGGTGCAGGACGTGGCCCAGATCATCGTTGAATTCCACCGTGACCGGCGCCGGGCCGGCGAGGCGCAGGCGGACGCTGCGGTGGTCGGATCCGACTTGGGGAGCGATCCCGAAGGACTTGGGCCGGACGTCCACCCAACGGATATCGAAGGGTGCGCGGATCGCAATATCCGTGGGCCCCGATACCTCAAGTAGCCCAAACCACCCTTGGGTGAAACCATGCAGCTCCAGCGGCCGGCCGTTGGCGGTGACGTCGACGCTGGGTGCGGAGTCTTGGGCGCGGGCCCCGGGCAGACCGAAGCAAAGCGCGAGGAGACCGGGGAGCAGACGCACGGTCGCGGCGCCAAGGGCGTGGGGTTTCATGATTTGCACCCTGGCCTCTTCTGGACCGCCCGTCAGCCAGATTCCCCAGGTTACGGACCGGCATACGGCACGTTGGAGTTGCGAGAGCCGGCCCGCACCGATGGCCGCTGCACGGACTGGCTTGCGCGCCCGTTTCCGCCGAGTCCCGTTACTTCATGAGAATTGCCTAAATCTTTTCCGAATCGCTCGGGAATTAAGGGCCGCGGGCCCGTCTCGATGGAGCTGGAACGCCCAGCTTAGGCGCCGTCGGACCCGACGGCTCGCCGCCTCGAGCGATCTTTGGCCGTTTTCATGCAATCATCCCTTCACTGCGCACGCATTCGCGCCGATTCTTCAATCTATCCTCCGGGAATCGAGACCTCGGGTTTTGCAGCCACGGATATCGAATCATTCCTTTGGTTGCGGCGATGCCGCGCTGAGAAGCATCCGGGCTAGACGGACGGCTGCTCGCCGGCGAACAGTTCGGCCGGTCGGAGCAGGCTAACGCCGATCGCTTGCAAGGCCGCCTGGGCCCGCTCGATGTCGTCGAAACTGGCGATCATGACGGCGTCGCCCGGACGCCGAGCGAACGCATAGAGGTACTCGACCGACAGGCCATGCGGTTCGAGTTCCGTCAGCACCGCGGCCAGGCCGCCGGGCCGGTTCGGCAGGCTAAGGGCGAGGACGTCGCTCGTCGTGGCGGCGAATCCGGCGGCCTCGGCGACCCGCTTGGCCCGGTCCGGATCGAGCGTGATGAGACGCAGCAGGCCGAACTCGCCCGCATCGGACAGGGTCAGGGCCCGCAGATTGACGCCGGCCTCGGCCAGCGCACGGCACAGCGCGGACAGGCGGCCCGGCTGGTTTTCCAGGAAGACGGAGACTTGGCGGATTTTCATGGCCGGACTCAAATCGCGCCCACGCGCTGGTCCACGACGCGCTTCGCCTTGCCCTCGCTGCGCGGGATGCTGCCGGGTTGCACGAGGGTGACGGCGATGTGCAGCCCGGTGACCTGCTCGATGCTGCCGGCAAATCGCCGCTGCAATTGCTCCATCGCCCCGACCCGGTCCTGAAGCATTTCGCCGGTGACTTCGACCCGCACCTCCATTTGGTCGAGTCCCGAGCGCTTGGTCAGCACGATCAGATAATGGGGCAGATTCGCCTCGGTCCGCAGGAGCGCCGTTTCGATTTGCGAGGGAAACACGTTGACCCCGTGGATGATGAACATGTCGTCGCTGCGGCGGCTGATCCGTCGGATCCGCCGGATGGTGCGGCCGCAGGCGCAGGGCCGCGCTTCGATCGCGGTGATATCGCGCGTGCGGTACCGGATGGCCGGCATGGCCTGCTTGCTCAGCGTCGTGAACACCAGTTCGCCCTCCTGGCCGTCGGGCAGAGGCTCGAGCGTTTCCGGATCGATGATCTCGACCAGGAAGTGGTCTTCGAAAATATGCGGACCATCCCGGCATTCGCACTCGCAGCCCACGCCGGGGCCAACAATTTCGGACAGCCCGTAGATATCGAAGGCCTTGATGCCCGCCGCGTCCTCGATGTACCGGCGCAACCCGTCGGACCAGGGCTCGGCGCCAAACAGGCCCCGCCGCACCTGGAGATCGCGCTTGAAGTCGATGCCCATGCGCTGCGCCACCTCGATCAGGTGCACGAAATAGCTCGGCGTGCCGCAGACCGCGGTGACGCCAAAATCCTTCATGATCATGATCTGCCGCTCGCTGTTTCCGCCGGAGGCCGGAATGACGGTCGCCTCCAGCGCCTCGAGGCCCGCGTGAAGCCCGAGGCCGCC
>CAZWMF010000573.1:0-2896 GCA_964634535.1 uncultured Opitutaceae bacterium
ACGCCCATAATCTGGCCAATCGAGTGACGAGACGGGCCGGCCTTCAAGAGGTGAAGGCCGCATAGGTTGAAGTCGACTCCGCCGGGAAATGTCAGGTCAAGATTTGCAGCCTGACCCTCTCTTTTTCCGCCGGCCAACCTTGTCGTCCCGGCTGATTCTGGTAGCACACGGATCGTGAAATCTACGGTCCAGCCGGCGGCGACCTCCGCGGACCTCTTCGTTGGGCCGGCTTTGCTCGGCATCGTGGTGGCGACGCTGCTCGTCTATCGAGGCGGCCTTACCGGACCGTTCGTGTTCGATGACGTGGTGTCGATCGCGCAGAATCCGACCATCCGGCATTGGGCGGGCGCCTTGTCGCCGCCTTCGGGTGGGTTGACCGTCAGCGGCCGGCCGCTGCTCAATCTTTCATTCGCCCTCAACTACGCGATCAGCGGCCCGCGGGTGTGGAGCTATCACGCGTTGAATCTGGCGATCCACCTCTTGGCGGCGACGACATTGTTTGGCGTGGTGCGCCGTACGCTGGTCGCTTGCTCGTGGGCGGCGGGGCCGGTTGCGCTTCCGCCGGTGGCGTTTGCCTTTGTGGTGGCCTTGCTCTGGGCCGTGCATCCGCTCCAGACCGCGGCGGTGACCTACGTGGTTCAGCGGGCGGAATCGCTCATGGGATTGTTCTACCTGCTGACGCTGTATGCATTCGTTCGGAGTTGCGGGGGCGGTAAAGACCGCCGCTGTGCGATGTGGGCGGCGCTGTCGGTTTTGGCCTGCCTATTGGGCATGGGGACAAAGGAGGTCATGGTCACCGCGCCTCTGATCGTTTGGTTTTACGACCGGACATTTGTCAGCGGGAGTTTTCGAACCGCCTGGAAGACCCGCCGGCTATACTATAGCGCACTCGCGTGCACGTGGCTGCTGGCTGGTTGGCTGCTGGCGAGCGGACCGGGGCGGGGTGGCACGGCGGGTTTTGGCTCGACCGCCCCGTGGTGGGCCTACGGGCTCACCCAGTTCAGCGCTCTGTCGCGTTATCTGCGCTTGGCAGTCTGGCCGCGTCCCTTGGTCTTCGACTACGGGCCGATCCTGGTGCGGGACCCGCTCGCCGTGGCTGGGGATGCCGCCGTGGTCGTTGGTCTGGCCGCGCTCACCATCTGGTTATGCCTCCGTCGGCGTCCGCTTGGCTTTCTCGGTGGGTGGTTTTTCCTGATCCTTATTCCCAGCTCCAGCGTGGTGCCCGTCGCGACGGAAACCATGGCCGAGCATCGCATGTACCTGCCGCTCGCCGGGATTGTGGCGGCGATTGTCGCCGGAATTTGGACGCTGGCGGGACGCCTGGGGGCCAGATTCGGCGTCGCTGCCCGCGGCCTCGCGATCGTTGGCGTGGCCGCGGGTTTGGCGGTCGGCGCCATATTGGGCGCGACCACCGTCCAGCGGAACCGGTTGTACCAAAGCGGTCGGGCGCTGTGGGCGGACAGCGTGCGCCAGTGGCCGGTGAACGCCCGGGCGCACAACAACCTCGGCATGGAACTGCAGGAGGCCGGTGATTTCCCGGGTGCGGAGAGCCAGTTTCGGGAGGCGCTGGCCCTCGCTCCGGATTTCGCCCGGGCGCACAGCAATCTTGCCGACCTGCTGGCCCGGCGGGGCCGGTGGGGCGAGGCGGCGGAAAATGACCGGGAAGCGCTGCGCTTTCTCGCTTGGGATCCGGCGGTGCATGGCGCGCTCGGCCGAGCGCTTCTGCACCTGGGACACATCGCCGAGGCCGAAGTCCAGTTCGCGGAGGAATTTCGGCTGGATCCAAATTCGGCCATCGGACACTTCGACTTGGGCAATGCGCTCGCTCGGGAGGGCCGGCTGGCGGCGGCGCGGGTCCAGTTTCGGGAGGCCCTTCGGCTCGACCCCGCGTATGCGGCGGTTTGGTACAACCTCGGCGTGCTGCTGGTCCGAGAGGGACGATTGGGCGAAGCCGCGGACGCTTACGCCTCCGCCGTGAGACTGCGGCCCGATTTGGTCGACGCCCTTGTCAACTTCGGCAATGTGCTGGCTCAACTCGATCGAACACCCGAGGCGATTCGCGAATTGGAAGCGGCGCTTCGCCTGCAACCGGCCGCCGTCGATGTGCACGACGCGCTCGGCGGCCTGTTGGCACGAACTGGCCGCTGGACCGAGGCTCGGGCCCATTTTGAAGCGGCACTACGGCTAGCGCCCGGAGACCCGGTAGCCGGTGCCGGACTCACCCAGGTCGACGCAGCGCAGAGGGCCGTTGGTCCGAACTAGAAAATGTTTGCGATCCTGGTTCGGCCGCTGCCGGGCCGAGAGCCGACTGACCGCTGCGTTGGCCGCTCGGGGCAGGGTTTCGAGCCCAGCACCCGCGCGGCCGCCGTGCGCTCGGTCGGCTGCGGCTTCGACATCGGCCAAACCGGGTTTGCAAACATACCCTAAATCAATCGAGGTCTGAGGGCAGGCAACCGCTGGCGGTGAAGGCGGGCGCGGCGGGGCTCAGCGAAGGCGGGCACCGGCGCAGGTCGGCCGGCGGCTCAACCAATCCCTCGCCGGCACACGCATCAGCCGAACCGATATTGCGCGCCGTGACCGAACCCGATCCCGCTCGCCCCGATCGGCCCGAGCGTTGGAGGATTCATCTCGCCAGGCGCGTGGCGTCGAGCGCGGCCGGTCCGGCGTAGGAAGATTCTCGCGACAGTCACGTGTTAACCCGGCGTTCCGCGTTTTCCACGGCATTTGTCGGAAGGAAGAAGAAACGTCGGATTCTTTTACGAAAATGAACGGCGAGACCCGGTCACCGAGCAAGTCGGCAGAAAAATCTGCGAAGCTTAGCATCGGAAAATGAATGGTTTGAATAAACGGTCCTAATGGACGCGAATCGGCGGCACGCCTTATGCAAAATTCCTTT
>CAZWMF010000574.1:0-2893 GCA_964634535.1 uncultured Opitutaceae bacterium
CGCTCGCACCCCGGAATCCCGCCTACAAACACCATCAGACCGGAGAGTCCAATGGCGACGCTCATCTCAAATCCATGCTGGTTCACCACCAGGTGATCGTGCCGATTACCGCGGGGCGGCTCGACCTGGGACCATGGCAGAGAGTCTTCTATGCCGAGTTCGATGGACGCAGAAGCAAACGAGTGCTGATTAAGGTAATCGGGGAATGAGCGCCGGAAACCTGTTAGCAGTACAACTCCAGTAACTTGACCCTCCCCCCCTCCTAGCTCCATCATCCCATTGCAAGCTGAATCCCATATACGGAATTTCGTTCATATGGGTTCTAGTCTTGGTTCAGAGCAGGGTACTAGGTAAGTTTTTTAGAGGGGTAGGGAAAGCTTAGCTCTATACCATGCATCCAAAGGCTCAGTGTTCCAGAGTTTCGGACGATGAGCCGGCAAGACTGACAGCGACCGAGGATACAACCCGAGCGTCGCTGGCAATTCAAGAGAATGGGGAAATGGAATGAGTACCTGCGGCAGCCCTTTGTTCACGAGTCTCCAGAATTCCGATACCAAAGCCCGCTGGGAATCCTTTGCCGTAGGCTACTCGGTGCAGTTGCTCGGCGTGGCCGCTCTGCTCGTGTTCTCGGTTCTGGCTCCCAAGATCGCTCCGCCCTTGATGTCCCACATGGAGTTGGTGGCCCCGAATCTGGATCCCATGCCGATGGCGAAGGCCGCCCCGGCCAAGCCACTCGTTCGGCCGATGGTCAAGGTGCTTCCCGTCGAAAAGCTGCCCCCGGTGATCGCAGCGATCCCGGCCCCGAAGCTCGCCAAAATCGAGGCCCCGGTCCCCCAGGTTCAGCTCCCGCAGCGCATGCAGCCGGTCGCAGTGGCCGAAGTGGCGCAGCCCAAGGCGCTTCCCGCTCCCAAGTTCGATTCCAACGTTCTGGCCGCAATCCCCGGGCCCAAGGTTGCGGCAAAAATTGTCGCCACCAATACTTTTGAAGGAAGCTCTGCCAAGCCGACCCTGCCGACGGTGGCCGCAAACAAGGTGCAGACCGGCGGCTTCGGCGATCCGAACGGAGTTCCCGTCAACGCCCACGGCAGCAACCACGCCAACATCGCGGCGGCGGGCGGGTTTGACCTTCCCCAGGGTGCCGGCTACGGCAACGGAACCGGCGGAGCCTCCGGGGTTCGTGGCACGGTCGCCAGCGCCGGATTCGGCAACGGAACCGCCATCCAGGGCGGCGGCGGACGCGGCGGCAATGGCAGCGGCGGCGGTGCGCAGGCCCACATCCAGAGCACCAGCTTTAATGCCGCGGTCGATGCGGCTCCCACTACCGACCCCATGCGTCAGGTCAAGGCGCTGAATCATGCGCCGGCCTCCGCGCCGGTTTCGATTCAAAGCAAACCGACCCCTGTATACACCCCTGAAGCCCGCCAGCTAAAGGTCGAGGGCGAGGTTCTGCTGAACGTAGTATTCACCGCTGACGGCCAGATTCGCATTTTGAACGTGGTGCGCGGGCTTGGTCACGGATTGGATGAAGCAGCGCAACGCGCAGCCCAGGGCATCCGCTTCAACCCGGCCATGCGCGACGGTCGTCCGGTTGACTCCAACGCAACTCTGCACATAGTTTTCCAGCTCTCCTAAGGCGAGCTTGATTCGAGGAATGTCATGAAACATCGCGTGAAGTACCTGCTAATCGGAATCCTGCTTGCCGCCTCCAGCATCGCTTTTGCCGGAGAAAAGGCTGCCCCTGCCACTTCCGGCACCACTGCATTCGACCGCGTGGTCGACCGCGTGATCGCCCGCGAGGCGGAAAACAACAAGACTCTGCGGACCTATTCGCCGCTGGTGGAGACCTATCTCCAGAGCATGAAGACCGACCGCGACGTGGGCATGGTCCCGGTCAGCGATCAGTACTACCTGACTCGCGTGGGTTTCAAGAAGTCGCTGGAAGACATCAACTTCCACGCGGAGCCCGGCTTCCTCTCCCGCGTCATGCACGGCGTCAGCAAGGATTTCCGCACCGAGTTCGTCTCCAGCGGCTTTAACTGGATGATGACCATGGATATGCGTGGACTGGATCGCGAGCACTACAGCTTCGATTACCAGGGCCGCGAGTTCCTCGGCGACGTGCGCTGCATCGTCATCGACGTGACTCCCAAGGCTCACGCCGGCACCGGCCGCTTCCTGGGCCGCGTCTGGGTTGAGGACAAGGACTTCAACGTCGTTCGCTTCAATGGCACCTTCGCCGCCTCGACGCGCAACCAGTACCTACACTTCGACACCTGGCGGCTGAACATGGCGCCCGGAATCTGGCTGCCCGCCTACATCTACTCCGAGGATCTGGAGCCCGAACACGCCAAGACGCACACTGGCAACTACAAGGCCGAAACCCGGATCTGGGGCTACAACGTGGGCAAAGGTCATGCTGAAAACGAGTTCACCGAAGTTCTCGTCGACGATAACAGCGTCAAGGACAACAGTGACACCGCGCAGGATCTGCCTCCCGTCGCCGCCCAGCGCGCCTGGCAGCGTCAGGCCGAGGACAACGTCGTCGAGCGCCTCGAGCGTGGCGGCTTACTGGCTCGCACCGGCGAAGTGGACCGCGTCCTCAACACCGTGGTCAATAACCTAGAAATCACCAACAACATCGACATTCAGCCCGAAGTCCGCTGCCGCGTGCTGCTGACCTCTCCGGTTGAGAGCTTCACCATGGGCCACACCATCTTTGTCAGCCGCGGAATGCTCGACGTGCTGCCCGACGAAGCCTCGCTGGCCGCCGTACTGGCCCACGAACTGTCGCACATCATCCTCGGTCACCCGACGGACACCACCTTTGCCTTCAAGGACCGCTCCATCGTCTCCGACCAGAAGCTGCTTGCCCGGATGCACTTTACCCGCACCC
>CAZWMF010000575.1:0-2890 GCA_964634535.1 uncultured Opitutaceae bacterium
TGGTGGGCACAAGACGCGGGGCAATGCGATCACTGATCAGGTTTGCCAGGCGCTCTTCTTCCTTGAGCGGGTCGGCCAGACCCCATACCCGCTTGGTTCGATCCTCGACCCCGATCACGAGCGTGCCGCCGGCGGTATTGGCGAAAGCGACTAAGGTGCACAGCACCTTGTCCGGCGAGGTTAATGGGGCCGCCCGTTGCTCAAAACTACGCGTTCTTGAAGGTCACCGCTAGCGTGGGCCCGCCGCCGAGGGGAACGAACGCTGCCCAGCCATGCTCAATTCGGTCGCCAGAACCCCCGGAGCAATCGGAATCCAACGGGCGCTTGCGATATCGCCCCGAAGGCATAGCGCGACCTCCTTGGCGTCCTCCGGCCGCCGCGGCCGGACCCGGAGCTGTCGCTTCGGCCGCAGCGGGTCGATGATCGTCAGCCCCTCCCGCACCCGGAAGAACAGCACCGTGTGCCCGCGCAGCCCGCCGGGCAGGGCGACGTAGTAGGCGAGCAGCCGCGGCTGTTCCACGGGCGCACCGGCGCAAATCCGGTTCCTGAGCAGCGCCACGCTTTCCAGGAAGCAGGCGTTCGGCGGCGTGGGGCCGGTCTCATCCCCGGCGGCGCCGGCGGCGTCAAACTCCCATTGGGTGAAGCCCGGGTCGATCCTGGGCAGCAGACGGCCGAAGTCCCGCTCGTCCGCCTCCGCCCGGCCGAGCTCCAGGGACAGGCTCTGGGTCCCGTCGGTCGGGGTGTAGAACCACAGGATGCCGCCCATCTCGAAGACGACTGCCCCGAGCGAGCGAGGATAGCGGCTCGCCGGGGCGGTGTTCCGGATCAGGATGACCCGCTTCCACAAGGTGGGCCCGAGCATCGCGGCCGCGCGGCGCGCCTGAAGCGTCGATTCCGCGGGCGGAGCCGCGGCGTGGAGTCCCGCGACCAAAGCCAGCAAGGGCAGCAGGCGAACGGCGGAGTGCATGCCCGACGATACCGCCGGGCGCGGATGCAGCACAGATTCAGGCCATTTTATCTATTGCATATACAGACGTCCAAACTGTATTCTGTATAGCCAGATGAAACCCCCGACTGTGCCTAGGCAAACGCGCCGCGATCACCGACACTCGGCCCTCATGCCCCCGGTCTACATCCAGTTGGCGGACTCGCTTGAGGCGATGATCCGCCGCCGCTCGTTCCGCCCGGGCGACCGGATGCCATCGCTGCGGCAATTCAGCCTGGAGCAGCGGGTGAGCATCGCGACGGCGCTCCACGCCTATGCGACGCTGGAGACCCGGGGGCTGATCGAGGCCCGGCCCAAGTCGGGCTTCTATGTCAGCGCCCGGCTTTCGGACGCCATCCCCGAGCTTGGGAAGTCGGCGATCGCGCCGAAGGTGTCCGATCTCGCCCAGACCGATGTCCCGGACCTGATCCGGGGGGACGAATACCAGCCGGACAAGGTCCAGCTGGGATCGGCGGTGGCCAGCCCCGATATTCTTCCGGGCGTCCGGCTGGCCCGGATCATGGCCGGCGTCGCCCGCCGGCTGGGTGCGAACGGCGGAAACTACGGCCCCGCATCAGGCCCCCTGCCCCTGCGGCGCGAAATCGCCAGACACTTACTCTCGGCGGGGCTGCGATTCAACCCCGACGACCTGGTGGTCACCCTGGGGGCCACCGAGGCGGTGGCCTTGGCTCTTCGGGCGGTGTGCTCGCCCGGCGACACGGTGGTGGTCGAATCGCCAACCTATTTTGGACTTCTCCGGGCGCTCCGGGAAATCGGTCTCAAGGCTCTCCCGATCCCCGTGCACGCGGTCGAGGGCATCGACCTTGACGCGCTGGCGCACGCCTTGAGCAGGACGCGCGTAGGCGCGATGCTGGTCACGCCCAACTATCACAACCCCGTCGGCTTCGCCATGCCCGAGGCCAACAAGCGCGAACTGGTGCGTCTGGCGGCAAGCCGGAGCCTGCCAATCATTGAAGACGACATCTTCGGCGACATGCCCCACACGGGTGTGCGGCCCCGGGCCCTGAAGGCCTTCGACCAGACTGGCGTCGTCATTCACTGCAGCTCGTTTTCCAAGAGCATCGCACCGGGCTACCGGGTCGGGTACATCGCGGCGGGCAGGTGGCAGGAGCGGGTGCTTTCGTTCAAGAAGATTCAATCGGGCGGCAACCCCTTGCTCCCGGCTTTGGCGGTGGCGGAGTTTCTCCAGAACGGCGGGTATGTGAGGTATTTGCGTTCTTTCCGGGAATGCTGCCGCCAGCAGGTGGCGAAAATGCGCGAGGCCATCGGGCACTACTTCCCGGAGGAAATTCGGCTGTCGCGCCCGGCGGGCGGATTCGTCCTGTGGTGCGAACTCCCCGCGGGCGTCGATTCCACCGAGCTGTTTCACAAGGCGCGCGCGGAGGGGGTCACGGTCGCTCCCGGGCGCTACTTCTCCTCCGACGGCGGATTCAGGAATTTCATCCGCATCAGCTGCGGATACCCCTGGAATTCAAGGATCGAACGCGGCGTCCAGGTGCTGGGCAACCTCGCGCGGGAAATGAGCGCCGGGTCGAAGGCACGGGTTGCGGTCGCCGGGAAATAACGGCGGAAGATCCCTATCGCTCGGCGCTTGCTGGCCCTCCGGGCTGAACGCCGTCGGTCAAGCCAGCGCGCAATTCTTCCAGCTCCTCCAGACGGGGCCGCAGCAAGCTGCGGAGCATCCTCTTGGTCCCCGCTCTGACCATAGGCGGCATCGCCACGCACAATCCAAGCAGCGCCCACATCGAGGGCCGAAAAACGCCGCCATCAAACCAAAGGGGCTTCATGCCAAGGAAAAACCCGGCCAAGCTTAGCGCGAGCTGCCACCAGCCTTGTTCCGCCCGCCGCGCCCGGCTCTGGGTTTGCCGGATCGAGAGCGCGAGT
>CAZWMF010000576.1:0-2884 GCA_964634535.1 uncultured Opitutaceae bacterium
GCGGCCGCCATCGGCAGGGTATGGACTCGGACAAAAGACGATGAGGGCCGCGTGGTTGTCGCAGAGGCGGGTGAGCACGGCGGGATTGATCGCACAGCACGGGACCGGCTCGCGGGCAATGTGCGCAAGCTCGGCCCGCGCGTGGGGGCCGAGCGGGTGCTTCATGCGGGTTCGGTGGTGTGGATCGGGCATGGGCCGTGCTCTCCGCAGGTGCAGGACGGCCGCACGACGACGTGGCGGACTTGGGCGCCGGGGAGCGTGACGTCGAAGGGCGGCGGCCCGAGCTTGGCCATCAGCATCGGCGTTTTCGGCAGCGGGATGAAGCGGCCGAACAGGATGAAGCCCCATGGCTCGTCGGTCATGGTGCGATCACTCGTCCGGCATTTCGCCGACGTTGGTTCGGTCCATTATTAGTATCGCTTTGTTTAATCTGCCAGTGTCAGTGTTCGGCGGATTTTTGGGGCGTTAGTCGGTGGCGATGGTCAGGTGGCGTGTTCTGCGTGGTGGGCGTCATCGGTTTTGGTGGCCTCGCTAACGCCGCCCTCGGGTTGGGCGTGCGGTGCGTCGGACTTGGTTGTCGGATCGGTGGCGTCGGGCTTGGGATGGTGGAGGGCCTGCGACAGCCTCGGGTTGCTGGCCAGGGCGTGGAGCGAGGGTCCGGCCAGGAGGACGCGGGGTGCGCCGGCCGGGTTGCGGATGCGACCGCCGCTGCGGGCGGTGGCGATGCGCTGGGCGATGGCGCGCAGGTTGGTGGCGGCCGGGTTGCGGACGGCCTGCCAGGGCTGGTCGGGGGTGCGGGCGCGGACGAGCAGCTTGGCGAGGGCTCGGAGCGAGTCGGCGGCGAACTTTCCGGCTGTGGCGTAGCGGCCGGTTCCTGGGTGGTGGGCGCCGAGGGTGATCGTGATCATGGGTCGGGACTCCTGCGGGTTGGTGGTGGACCTTTGGCTTCGTGGTGGACCTGCGGGCGGACTATGGCACAGATTTGCGCTGCGCTGGGGAAGCGCGCCAGCGGCTTTGAGCGCCCTTTGGCGGGCGGTAGGGGCGCCGAGTGGCATCCAAGCCGCTGGTACGGCCCAAGAGAGGCGGCAAATGGCATGTCACGGGGTGGGGCGCACCCGCTTGCGCGCCGGCGGCTGGAAGGATCTGATCCACGGCCAGCCCTCGCGCATGGCGTGTCCGATGCAGCACCACGGGCGGACGTCCTGGCCCACGATGGCGAAGACGGCGCCGTGCTGGTCGACGGGCGCTTTGCAGGATCGGCAGCGGAGGTCGGCCAGCGGGACGATCGGCGACGGCGGCCCGCGGCGCTCGCGGTTGGGGAAGATGACCACGGTGCTCATCGGCGTGCTCGCTGCTGGCGCCAGTTTCGGACAACCCCGTCGAAGAACGCGAGCGAGTGCGGCGGCGGGTTGGGATAGTCCGGGCGGCTCGCCATCCAGGCGATCGCCTCGAGCATGAGGGTGCTGTCGACCCCGTCGTTGAGCCATCGGACGAGCGGCATCCAGTCGGTTCGGTAGTGTGGGTCGGCGATGCCGGCTGCGGTGCAGACGTCGTTGGCGTGGGCGGCGATGTCGATGTTGCCGACGTAGAGGCGGCGTTTTCCATATTCGTCGAGCGCCCAGTCGTTGCCGTAGCATCCCCAGCGCAGGGGCGGGTCGGAACGCTTGGGCCGGTAGCTGGGCGGCACGATGGGTGTGGGCGGAGCCGATCCAGGGGGGGTGGCGCTTGCCTTTGACGCGCAAGCGTCTGTCATGTCGGCTTGGCTCGCGCGCGAGTCGGAGGTTCCAGACGACAGGACATTCGCTTCGCTTTCAGAAGGCGCAAGAGGGGTTGCAGCCGGAGGGGAAGGAGGCCGAAGGACTCCTTCCCTGTCTGGATATGGAGTGGAATAGCATGTGTTGGGGTTTTGTTCCCCCGTTTGTTCAGCTTTTGCCGCAAAATCAAAAGGTTGTGTTGGGGTTTTGTTGGCGTTTTGTTGGGGCGTTTGTTCGGGTTTTGTTGACCCGTTTGTTGGCGTTTTGTTGGGGCGTTTGTTCGCGGTACGCGCCCGCCCAGACGCCTTGCCGGCCTCGGATCTGGCTTCCCTGATCACCGCGTCGCGCGCCATTCGGCGACTAAAAATGATGCCGCGAGGGGTGCGCGAAAACACCCGGTTGGCTTCCAGTTCGGCGAGCGCCGCGGCGACTTCAGCCTCTGGCCGCCCGGCCTGCATGGCCAGCGCCGACAACGGCATGGGATCACCGTTGGGCGCGACGAGGTGCCCGCGCGGTGAGCAGTCGTCCATGATGGCGATCATCTCGATCCACAACCCGCGGGCGGCCAACGAGCACCCATGCAGCAGGTGGTCGCCGCGCCAATTCGATTTGAACAAGGTGATGTACGGATCGCTCACGGCCGCGCCCTCCGCATGAACGGACGGTAACGCGCGGGCGTGTCGCGATTTTGCCACTTGAAAGGTTGCGGAAGCGGCGTCATCATCTGGGCTTACTCCTGGGTTTCGCAGGCTCATGAGTGGGAAAGAACGAACCAACTGGAGGGCGGCGGGGTTCAGACCGCCGCCCTCAACTTTGTCAGCCTAAAACGGAATCAGCGCCTCGTCAGCCCCGGTTCGCGGGCCGTCCTCGAATGAGGTTGTCTCCGCCCGCCAGCGCAGGTGCGCGGTGCCGGGCGCTCCGTTCCGCAGCTTGGCAAAGATCACCTCCGCCTTGCCCGCCGCGTTGGCAAGCTGCTCGCGCTGCGCGCGGCACCGCGCATCGTACGCGTCTGGCTTCTCACTTGCTTTACGATCAGGCGCTTCCGCGCTCATGTAGTATTCAGCCCTGAAAACGAACGCCACGATATCCGCGTCCTGCTCGAGGCTGCCGGCCTGCCGCAGATCGGACAG
>CAZWMF010000577.1:0-2884 GCA_964634535.1 uncultured Opitutaceae bacterium
CCACCATGCGCTACCACCCCCACGGCGACGCCTCGATCGGCGCCGCCCTGGTCGGCATGGCCCAACGGGGCTTCCTCGTCGAGCCGCAGGGCAACTTTGGCAACATCCTGACCGGCGACGAGCCGGCGGCCCCCCGCTACATCGAGGCGCGCCTGACCCCGTTCGCCCGCGACGTCATGTTCAGCCCCAAGGTCACGACCTGGCAACTGAGCTACGACGGCCGCAACCGCGAGCCGGTCACCCTGCCCGCCAAGTTCCCGCTCGTCCTCCTCGAAGGGGCCGAAGGCATCGCGGTCGGCCTCGCGACCAAGATTCTCCCGCACAACTTCAACGACCTCTGCCGGGCCGCGATCAATCACCTCCAGGGCAAATCCTTCCGGATCGTGCCCGACTTTCCGACCGGCGGCATCGCCGACTTTTCCGAATACAACGACGGCGAACGCGGCGGCCGCGTCAAAGTCCGGGCCAAGATCGAAGTCCGCAGCAAGTACGTCCTCGCCATCACCGAACTGCCCTTCGGCACGACCACGGAGTCCCTGATCGATTCAATCCTCGCGGCCAACGCCAAGGGCAAGATCAAGATCCGCCACGTCGACGACAACACGGCCGACCGCGTGGAAATCTTGGTCCACCTGCCCCCCGGCACCGACGCCGAGCAGGTCATCCAGCAGCTTTTCGTTTTCACCGACTGCCAGACCTCCCTCGCCCCCGCCGCCTGCGTCATCGAGGACGACCGGCCGGTCTTCCTGGGCGTGCGCGAAATCCTCAAGCGCTGCGTCGACCGCACCAAGGCCGTGCTCAAGCGCGAACTCGAAATCCGCCTGGGCGAACTCGAGCAGCAATGGCACTGGGATTCGCTCGAGCGGATCTTCATCGAGGAGCGGATCTACCGCCGCATCGAAAAGTCCCGCACCTGGGAGAGCGTCCTCCAGGAGATCCGCGACGGCCTGAAACCGTTCATCCGTTCGCTCCGCCGCCCCGTCACCGACGAGGACATCGTCCGCCTGACCGAAATCCGGATCAAACGCATCTCCGCCTACAACCGCTTCCAGGCCGACGAGGCCCTAAAAAGAATCGAATCCGAAATCCAGGAGGTGAAACGCGACCTCAAGCAGCTCACCGCCTACGCCGTCCGCTGGTTCGAAAATCTCGCCGAAAAATACGGCGCCGGCCGCAAGCGTCGCACCCAATACGACGAAATCGAGCAGATCAACGCCGCCCAAGTGGTCTCGGCCAACCAGCGCCTCTACGTCAACCGCAGCGAGGGCTTCATCGGGCTCAACTGGCGCCAGCACGAGTTCGTCCAGGAATGCACGATCCTCGACGATGCGCTTTGCTTCATGGCCGACGGCACCATGAAGGTGGCCAAAGTCGGCGACAAAGTTTTCATGGGTCGCGATATCATCGCCTGCATGATCCGACCCAAGGATGACGACCCCACCGTGTTCGCGATGGTTTATCAGGACCACGCCAGCGGCAAGGCCTTCGCCAAGAAGTTCCAAATCGGCGGAGTGACCCGGGACAAGCTCTATCCCTTGCTCAAGTCCGAGGGTTCGCGCGTCATCTACTTTGCACAATTCGCCAAAGCGGCCGACCTCCCCAAGACCCTCCATATCGCGCTCGACGGCCGCAGCCGCGCGCGCGTGCGCGACTTCGACTTCGACTTTTCCGCCGTGCCCATCAGCCACCGGGCGGCCAAGGGCCTCACGGTGAGTCGCTGGCCGATCAAACTCGTCCGGCCGGCCGGGGCCGAACCCCCGGCCGCGTGAAAACCGAACGCTCCAGGCCGGCTGCACTCTCTGCGCCTCCGGCTTGGGGCGTCATGCTCCTCGGGACCGCCATTTTTGCGGCTCTCGCCTGGTTCATTTATGCCCCGGCCCTGCACGGCGGCTTCCTTTGGGACGACAACGAGGACATCCCGGACAACGGGGTCCTGCGCCTGAGCTTCGCCAAGGCCATGCCGCTCATTTGGACCGGCCGCTTCTCCCTGGACTACTACCCCCTCAAGACATCGGTGCAGTGGCTCGAATGGCATGCCTGGGGCGCCAACCCCCTTGGCTACCATCTGGTCAACCTCGGCCTGCACGTCCTGAGCGCCGTTCTGATCGCGCGGATCCTCCGCCGGCTCGGCCTAACCGAACTTTGGTCCTGGTGTGGCGGCGCGCTTTTTCTCGCGCATCCGATCGCCGTGCAGTCCGTTGCCTGGATGGCCGAGCTCAAGGATGCCCTGGCCCTGCCGCTTCTGCTTCTCTCCGCCCTGGCTTTCATCGATTTTGACGCCGATCCGAAGCCTCGGCCATTGATCCGATCGTTCATTTGGTTCATCGCCGCCCTGCTTGCGAAAAGTGCGGTCGCGCTGTTCCCCCCGTGCCTCCTTCTCGTCCTTTGGTGGCGGCATCCCCAAGGCGCCGGGGGCCGCCGGGCCGCCGCGACGCTGCCGTACTTCGCGGCCGCGGGGATTCTGGGCGCGGTGACCTGGTACCTGCAGCAGCACCGCTCGATGGCGGCCGGCGATCCGGTCATCTTGGGTGGGGCCGGGGCGCGCCTGGCCATTGCGATTCGGGTGATTGGCTTTTACTTGGCGCACACGCTTTGGCCGTCCGGTCTGCTGCCGCTCTATCGGTCCTGGAAGATCGCAGGTTCTGCTGGGGCGGCGTGCAGCTGGATCCTGGTCTGCCTCGCGGCGGCCGCGCTCATCCGGTTCGCCCAACCCGTCCGGCCCATTCAACCCGCGCCAGAAACCGGCGCCGTCCCAAGGCCGGCTCGAACGATCGCGTTCGGCCTGGGTTGGTTTGGCCTGAATCTTCTGCCGGTCCTTGGCTTCGTGCCGATTTCCTATATGCGGTTCACCTGGGTGATGGATCACTTCGCCTACTTCGCCCTC
>CAZWMF010000578.1:0-2871 GCA_964634535.1 uncultured Opitutaceae bacterium
ATCATTATTCCCCCGGAGATGGGTACTAAGTGCTCACGGCGGTTTGATAAAATGCGGATATTTCTTGTGGAGGACGAGGCATATAACCGTGAGGTGGCAGCGGTTGTCTTGGCGCACATGGGTTTAACATTGGGCGGATCGGCGGCTTCGATTATTGAAGCAGAACGCCTGTTGGCTATCGATGAATATGACGTTATATTGCTTGATAGAAATCTACCCGACGGAGATGGGTTGATGCTTGCGAGACGTTTGAGGTCTTCGGGCGTCGCTCGCGGGGCGAAGATCATTGCACTAACCGCATATGCGATGGAAGACGACTATCGAAAGTATCCGGATTCTGACGTTGATGGATTTCTAAGTAAGCCTGTCACGCCTGAGAAGTTTCGATCCGTCCTGGAAAATGTATTTGATGGAATTAGGGGAAAGCCGGATACTGCGATGATTTCGTTTTTGGGAGGCGGAACGAATGCGGGTTTTGAACGGGAATTAGATCGATATTTGAGTACATTAGCTGTTGAGCGAGATTCAATATTGATGGCGGTGCGGAGGAGGGATGTTCGGTCCGTTGCTTGTTCGGCTCACCGGTTGGTGGGACAACTTAGCATGGTTGGGGCGAGTGAGATCGCAAGAAAGGCTGCGGAAGTTGAGGCAGCGGCAGCCAGCGCTAATGAGAATTTAGGACGAATGACGGAGTTGCTATCTGAGGCGATCGACAGGCTATCGGTTACATTGCGTCAAGGCCCGCCCGCCCCCAAACCACAAAACCCCTGACCCCGCCCATACCGAATCAACGCCGGCGTGGCCGGCAGCCCCAACTTCCTCAAAATGTTAAACCGGTGCTTCTCGACCGTCTGCGGCGAAATCCCCATGTGCCCGCCGATGTCCCGATCGTCCAAATTCTGGCAGATGCGCACGAGCACCTCCAATTCCCGTTCGCTCAGAATCTTGTCGAAGGAGAACGGATCGCGCAGTCGGGCCGCCCTCACATCGGCGTACGTCGGGCAAAAATACGTGTGGCCGTCCTCGATCGCCCGGAGCGCGGTCCCGATCATGGCCAGGGTCTGGCTACTCTTGTCGATGAAGCCGGACACGCCCGTCCGATCGGTCCGATACACCGTGTAGGGATCGCACCGCGACGAGACGACCAGCGCCTTCTGGCCCGCCCGCCGAATGCGGATGTCGGCCAGGAGATTCAGCCCATCGCAATCGGGCAACTGGAGGTCGAGCACCAGGAGATCGGGTTCGGCGCCCGCGAGCGCGGCCCGGGCCGCGGCGCCGGAGTCGGCCTCGGCCACGACCTCGTGGCCAAATTCGACCGCGCAGGCCCGCCGGAGGATATCGCGCAGGAGCAGGTGGTCCTCGATGATGACGATTCTCATGCGCTCGCCGCGGCGTCGCACACCGGAGTCTCGGGGCTCTCGCAATTGGGCCGGGCGATGAGGCCGGGGTAGGGCTCGACCGCGAACGCTTGGGCGGCCCGGGCTCCGCCCAGGTGCCGCGCGCACACGGCAAAGAGTTCGGCCTCGCTCGCGGCCCGGCGCATGTCGCGCAGGAAGGCCCCGGCCGGGTCGACGCTCTGGCCTACAAAATTAAGGTACTTCTTCATCTTGTTGACGTGGGCCCGCTCGAGAACGTGGGTGCCGGCGGTCTCCCGGTAGAGTCGCTGCACGTACTCGTGGACGTCGCCCAGGCTTACGACCGGCTGCGGGGTGCCGGCGAAGGCGGCCCGGCACTGGCGAAATATCCAGGGATTGCGGATGGCGTGCCGGCCGATCATCACGCCGGCCGCCTTTGTCTGGTCGAGGACCTCGGCCACCTTGGCCGGGGAAAACAGGTTGCCGTTGGCGAGCACCGGGCAGCGCGCCTGGGCCACGGCGCGGGCGATCAAGGGATAGCGGACCTCGGAGCGGTACATCTCCTTGACCGTGCGGCCATGGACACTCAGGAGGTCGACCCCATGGCGGTTCACGAGGTCGATGATGCGCTCGAAGTGGGCGGTGTCGTCGAAGCCGATGCGCATCTTGACCGTGAGGAGGCCGGGGACCGCCTGGCGGAGGACGCCCAGGATTTCGTCGATGCGGCCGGGTTCGCGCAGCAGACCGCCGCCCACGTTCTTTTTGTACACCTTGGGCGCGGGGCAGCCCAGGTTGAGGTCGATGCCGGCGATCGGGTGGCGGAGCAATTCGCCGACCGTGCGGGCGATATGGGTCAGGTCCTCGCCGATCAATTGGGCGAAGATGGGCCGGCCGGTCGAATTTTCGTCGATCGAGCGCAGGATGTGGCGCTCGGGCCGGGACTGCGCGTGGACCCTGAAGAACTCGGTGAAGAAATAATCGGGGGCCCCGTAGTGGGCGATGACCCGCATGAACGCCAGATCGGTGACGTCCTGCATCGGCGCGAGCGCGGTCAAGGGCTGGCCGGGAATATGGCCGGGCGGCAGGGTTTGGGGGCCGGTCATGACAGGACAGTCAACACGGGAGCGTGGCAGGGAGGCACGGTTCTAAGCGAGCTTCTCCTCGCTTCAAGCCGATTGGCACCGGCGAACGCCTGGCGGCCCACCGGCGGACGGAACGAGCGCGCCGTAGCCGATTCAAATCGCCGGCTCGTCCGGCTCTTCCCCCTCAGTCTCGCCCTCGCCGGTTTCGGCGTCGGACTGCTGCTCCTCTTCCTGCTGCTTGAGCACGCGCTCGAGAATTTCGCTCATGTCCTCGACCTGGTCGAGGACGGCCCGGGCCACGAAAATCGGACGCTTCTGCTGGAGGGCGAGGACGATCGAGTCGCTCGGCCGGGCGTCAATTTCGACGATCTTCTTGCCGAGCTCGTTTTCCATGCGCAGGAACACGCGGGCGAAGAACGTGCCCTCGCGGGCGT
>CAZWMF010000579.1:0-2865 GCA_964634535.1 uncultured Opitutaceae bacterium
ACGCCCCCGGCCAGCTGTCCGATCGCCTCCATCTTCTGGGCTTGCAACAGCTGGACCTCGAGTTGTTTGCGTTGAGTCACATCTTGAACCAGGCAGGCAAACCGGCCCGGTTGGGGACGAAAGGCCACGACCTCGAAATGCTTGCCCAGCACATCGGTATAGTCCTCGAACCGGCGCGGTTCGCCCGTTCGGACCACCTCCGCGTATACCGCGATCCATTTGCGTTCGATTCCCGGCATGACTTCCGTAATCCGTCGGCCGACCGTGTCCCCGGCCTTCAGACCGGTCATTTTTTCGAACGCCGGGTTTATCGCCAAAAAGCGGTAGTCCACCGGCGCACCGGCCGCGTCGAAGACCATCTCGTGCAATGCGAAGCCGTCGAGCATCTGCTCGAAGAGCATCTGATACTCCGCGCGAATCGACCGCTCGCTGGTCGTATCGATCAGGAAACCTTCGATCCCGATCGTTCGGCCGTTCTCGCGAACGGCATGGGCCGAGAAGGTGTGGTACCCTACCGTCCCGTCCTTGCGGCGACGAGGGAATTCCCGCGGCGCCATGGCTCGTCCTTCCAATAGATCCGCCACAATGCGGCGGGCTTCCGCCAGATCCGCCTCGACTTGCGAAATGCTGATATCCTGTCCGATGACCTCATCCATTCGATCGTAACCATGCAACCGCAGCCAGGCGCGATTGACCTGCTGAAATCTGCCGCCGGTATCGACGAAGAAGTAGCCAGCCTCGGTGCTTTCAATCACTTCCCGCAGATGCTCCTCGCTCGCGCGCAGTGCGTTCTCCGAATCCAGCTTCGTCAACGCGATCGCCACGTAGTCGGCCTGGGTCTCCAGAAACGCGATTTTTTCCGCGGTAAACCGATCCTTGCGCCGGTCACTACATTGCAACAATCCGATGGAACCATGCCGGCCCCGCAAGGGAATCGAAGCCACGGACTCAAAGCCATCCTTGGGGCAGGCATCGGGAGCATCCAACGGAAGCTTTCCCGGGGCGAACCCGGCCAACAGGTCGGTCGTGCCGTTGGTCCAGAAGCTACCGTTCTTGGTGAAATTCGGCCGGCTGGATTCGCCGCTTCGCTCCGGATTGCCCGCATCGGCCGAACCGATGAAACTGGCGCCGCGGCCCGGCGCCACCGCGTTGCCTGGGACGGGACCCCGGTCGCCGATTGGGCGATCGCCCGCCCTCGTTTCAAATGAGGGAAGATCCGAACCTTCGCGCAAGCGCAGGCCGACCGCTTCGCAGCCGGTCACACGCTGGAAAAAGAGCGTCAGCTCGCGAACCAGGTCGCGGGCGTCGGTCGCGCGATTGCACAGATGGAGCAGTTCCAGGGTCTGCTCCCGGCGCTCCTCGACTGCCTTGCGCTCGCTCACATCGTTGAAAATGCCGAGCAGATGCGGCTCGCCGCCAAAGCGAAAGGGCACGAAGCGCGCATCGAGCCAGATATGGCGGCCAAAAGAGCTGACCAGATACACCTCGATCTGCTGTTCCTGCCCCGTGGCCAGCGCACGGTCGGCGACCGCGTCGAGTCCCGCCGAGCGCCAGGAGTCCAGCTGGCGGAAGTTCTGACGCTTCACCTCCTCAACCGTGGTTCCAATGAGCCGCGCCACGTATTCATTAACGGAAACGACGGCGCCGTTGGCGCGATAGGTGATGATGCCGACCGGGATGCGCTCCATCAGCGTCTGCTGAAAGGCCAACGCTTCGGCACTGAGCTCTTCAGCCTGCTTGCGCAGCGTGATGTCCTCCTTGGCGGCCAAATAATGCGTGATGTGCCCGGCCTCGTCTTTGACCGCGGAAATGGTGGCGTCCTCCACGTAGATCTCGCCATTCTTCTTCCGGTTGCGAAACTCGCCCCGCCATTCCCCGCCCGCGCTGATCGTGCGCCATAGTTCGGTGTAGAGTGACGCCGGCTCCAGGCCCGATTTGAGCACGCGCGGATTCTGGCCGAGCGCTTCCGCGGCGGTGTAACCTGTGGCCCGGGTAAAGCCACTATTGACGTATTCGATGGAGCCCGCGGCGTCCGTGATGACGATGCTGAGCGGACTCTGTTCGACCGCCTGCGATAGCTTGCGCAGTTCGCCGTCGCGGCGGCGCTGCTCGGTGATGTCGCGGGTCAGCGCCAGGACGCACGGCACGCCGTCCAGGTGGATGATCCGGCCCGAAACCTGGCCAATGCCGATCCGCCCATCCTTGCGCCGAAACGGACCTTCGACCGGAGCGGTCGCGCCCTGTGCCTTAAGCATCGCGATAAAGCGTTCGCGATCCTCTTCATGGGCCCACAGGCTCAATTCGGCCCGGTTGGAGCGCCGACCCACGACCTCGTCCCGGGCATAGCCCGTCACCGCGGTGAAGCCCTCGTTGACGTCGATGATCCGCCCGTCGTCCAGCCGACTCAGACTGAGCATATCCGGCGACAGGTAAAACATCCTCGAAAACTTCTCCTCGCTCTCGCGCAAGGCCGTCTCGGTCCGCTTGCGCTCGGTGATATCCTGGATCAGTCCGTCGTAACCGGAAATCCGACCGGCACCGTCCCGATGGAACACCACCGTGTGACGCACCCAGCGCTCGGCGCCGTCCTTGCGGATGATCCGGTGTTCGATCGGGGGCACCGGTTCGCCGGCGGCCGCGCGCCGGGCGTGCGCCTCCACCGCCGCCCGATCGGCGTCCACCACCATGGCAATCCACAACAGGGGGTTGCCAATAAACTCGGCCGCCCGGTACCCGGTGACCACCTCGCAGGCGGCGCCATGCCGGGTTTCGATCACTCGGCCGCCTTCGAGCCGAACCGTGACGATATAGTCCGTGATGGCTTCGGTGATGCGCCTATAACGCTCTTCGCTCTCCTGCAATGCC